>JAPKCE010000489.1 GCA_028823075.1 Myxococcota bacterium | reverse complement strand
ACCCACCGCGTGCGTCATCCCAGCGAAATCTATCAAAAGGGCGACGAGGTCGAGACCGTGGTTCTCGATATCGACACCAGCAACGAGCGCTTCAGCCTAGGCATGAAGCAACTGCATCCCGATCCCTGGGAGTCGCTGGCTAATGAGTACCCGCGTGGCTCTAAAGTCATGGGTACGGTCAAGAAGCTCACGGATTTCGGTGCTTTCATCGAACTCGCCGAGGGTATCGAAGGCCTTTGTCACGTCAGCGAGTTGTCGGAAGAGCGGGTTGAGAACCCAGCCGACGTGCTCAAGGTTGGGCAAGAGGTCGAGGTTCTGGTCATCGACCTGGATCCCACCGACCGTCGTATCGGCCTGTCGCTTAAAGCGGTTGGTCGCGCCGATGAGATCGTCGATTACCGCGCTTACCTCAGCGAGGGCGTTGGTGCTCAGACGAGCAGTCCTGCCAGCAGCAGCGCTGGAACCACTTTGGGCGAAGCCTTTGGTGATGTGTTCAGCAATAAGGACTGATTCGGGTATTCCCTGAAGCTCAGTCTGCTCGGGCTAGACCTCGGGCAAGCGAAGCGGCGACCTTAGGGTCGTCGCTTTCGCTTTTTTATGCTTCACAGGCCGTAGGAGAAAATCGTGCGCATCGTAGCGGGACAGTGGCGTGGACGGCGTTTGAAAACGCCGGGCAAGGCCGAGGGTATTCGTCCCACTTCCGATCGCCTCCGCGAGGCTCTGTTTAGTATTTTGGCTGGGCGTTTTATCGATGGCCTGTTCATCGACCTTTTTGCCGGCACAGGGGCTGTTGGTTTGGAGGCTGCTAGCCGAGGGGCTTCCCAGGTGATTTTGATCGATAAGGGGCGCAACTCAACACAGCTTTGCCGCGCCAATATCGAGGCCCTCGGGGCCCAGGATTTGGTGACGTTGCGCTGCGTGCCAGCCGAGCGTCCAGGTCCTTTGCCCGAAGCCTCGGTCGTGTTCGCCGATCCTCCTTATGCTGAGCCTGCTCAGAAGATGCTTGAGGTGCTTTTAGACATTCCTTTAGCGCCGAGCGGTTGCTGGTGTTTGGAGTTAGCTGCTGATGCCGAAACACCGCAGCCTAGCGAAGGCGTTGCAGCCCTGGTCGAGCGTGTGTACGGAAGCTCTCGCCTGATCATTTACGAGCGAGATACCTAATGAAACGTGCTGTGTACGCCGGCAGCTTCGACCCTTTGACCAACGGTCATGTGGATATCATTCAGCGCGGTCTTAGCATCGCCGATGAGTTGGTCGTGGTCGTGGCTGTTAACAGCGCAAAAGATGCTGGGTTTTTTAGCGCCGACGAGCGCGTGGCTCTGATCCGTCAGGCCGTCGGTGAGGATAAGCGCATCAAAGTGCAAAAACTCGATGGCTTGCTCACTGATTTTTGCTTGAGTGAAGGGATCAGCCTGATGTTGCGCGGCCTGCGCGCCGTCGCCGACTTTGAAAAAGAGTTACAGATGGCAAATATGAATCGCCAGCTCACTGCCAAGGTTGAGACGGTGTTTCTGATGACCGATGCACCGCATTTTTACGTCAGCAGCAGCCTGGTGCGCGAGATCGCTCAACTCGGTGGCCCCATCGGACGTTTCGTCCCCGCCTGCGTCGCTAGCGCTCTGGCCGAGAGGTTGGCATGAGCTTTCGGCTCGCCGACCGCGTCGCTCGTTTAGTTCCTTCGCCAACCTTGGCTGTCTCGGCAAAAGCCAAGGGGATGCTCGCCGCTGGTGAGCCGGTCATTTCTTTAGCTGCCGGTGAGCCCGACCTACCGACGCCCTCGTTGGTTGTTGAGGCGGCAGTGCAAGCCCTCCGCAATGGCGCCACTTGTTATACGGAGGTTAAAGGCATCCCGGCGTTGCGTCATGCCATTGCCGCCGATGGGCTTAGGGCGCGCGGGCATCGTTATGATCCGGACACTGAAGTCCTGGTTACAGTGGGTGCCAAACAGGCCTTATTTAACCTTTTTCAGGCCTTGCTCAACGAGGGCGACGAGGTGCTCTTACCGTTGCCGAGTTGGGTTAGTTACGCGCCGCAGATTGAGCTGGCCGGTGGCTGCGCTGTGTCGGTTGCGGCGAGCCCCCAAGACGGCTTCTTCCCGTCGATTGAATCGCTAGAGGCGGCACGTAACGAATGCACTCGAGCCCTGGTTTGGGCTTCACCGAGCAACCCCACCGGTAGGGTCGCTGAGCCCGAACAGGTGAGAGCAGTGGCCGAATGGGCTGCCGAGCACGACATCCTCATCATCTCCGACGAGATCTATCGTCGCATTTGCTTTTCCGATGCTCCGAGCTGCGTCAGCCCTTTGGAGTTCAGCTCGCCGCAGCAGGTGGTGCTCATCGATGGGGTGTCGAAAAGCCATTGCATGACCGGTTGGCGCATC
>JAPKCE010000488.1 GCA_028823075.1 Myxococcota bacterium | reverse complement strand
GTCGATGCTGCTGCCCGCATCGGCGGGCGGCAGACGGTCAGTCCCAGCATCCGCTGCAGGCGGGAGAGGGTCTGCGACGCCGGCATCCTGTGAAGGCGCAGGAGGCGCTTGATCACCCGCGTCACCCGCCGCCACCAGAGCCAATGCGGTGGAAGCGAAAAGGACGAGCCCCAGGGATGTAAGCAAAGAAAAGTATCGCATGATTAATCGTCCAAGAGTTGTTCAATGGCGAGTGTATAACCACCTGCACCTGCAGCGGCGCGATTATCTTGAGGGCCCCACTGATCTTCGCGCCAAACCCCGTCGTCGGTTTGGCTGACGTGACAGCGGGAAGCGAAATCAAAGCTCATATCGTCGCCATCGAGGACGATATAGTTCGGCAGGCCGCTGTCGCACAGAGTTGCAAAGCCGCGCCGGAACATCTCGTTAAAGCCAACCCGTCCGCCGCCGTTATCGACAAGCATACGGGCAGGGTCGATGCTCTTGGTTTGGGCGTCACCGAAACATTCTTGCATAGTGGCCGGTGCACCGGGCTGCGAACCTTGTCCGAGAATGTAATAGGCTTCAACGGAGGCGTTCTGGTCTTTGTACTGCTGGATGAGCGCTTCGGTGGCCGGCAGGCGTGTGCGGCAAGCGCTGCACCAACTGGCGGTAAGCACAAGCACTTGCGCTTTAACATGGCCACAGTTGTCGTGGACCGAGATCATATCGCCGTAGCAGTTAGGCAGCACGAGATCGCGAAGTTTGTCGCCCTTTTCGAGCCCTTCACCGTCGGTCAAGCATTCTCCGAGCACATTGCTTTCAATGGGAGCGTCCCAACGTACGGCGCTGCCGCAGAAGGTCGAGCCGTTGCGCTTGGGTTCCGAACCGTCGTCTTCCATCTGCTCGAAAGTAACGTTGTCGAGGCGGGCTGTAAATTGGTCGCCGACCTCGCCGCTCGCTTCGATTTTAAGCGTGCCGCTGGCCTGATAGACCTCATTGCAGACATCATCTTCGCAGTCGCGGTAGGCGCGCAGCACTTCGTTAGCGCCGTTGCCGTCATCAGCGCTGAGCACATAACTTCCGACGGCCAGGGTGTTCTCGTCGTCGTATAGATACGAGACAAATTCGATCTTGTCGTAGCGAGACCCGCTGCCTTCGGCGACGTAGCCGACGTAGCGTTTGCCGCCGCGGCGACCGAAAACTGCCTTACCCATATCGATCGCAAACCCTGCTTCGTCACAGGTTCCTTCATGGACGATTGCGTTGGGGTCCTCGGGCTCTTCGGCAGGGCCACAACCAATGGTTAGCGCGAGGCAACAGATACTAAAGGCGATGTGCTTCATTTTTTTCTCCTGAACGAGGCGGGCGCTTCTTGCACCAGAAGCTTAAAGGGAACAAGCCTAGCTCGGCTAAGTGATGCGGCGTACTACCACAAATTATCTTTGTGTGCTCGCGCAAAGCTATTAATGTTTAACTGTTAAAAGGGGGAGCCTTGGTAGAGCCGCTAAAGCCCAAGCTATGGATCGCTGGATTTAGACTAGATTTAGGGTTTCTCGTCTTGGCGCCTCTGGCCATCGTTCCCGCTGTATTGTTGCTCCTTGCAAGCGGGCTGACTGAGCAGCGCGAGCTTAACGCTTGGGTCTTCGCTTTTGGCGCGCAGGGGCATCATCTTCCCGGGTGGCTGCGCGCCTACGGGGATTCCGCCGTCTTTCAGGCTTACCGGCGGCGCTTGTTAATCGCCCCCGTTGTGATTGTGGGGTTGAGCGTCGGTTTTGCCCTCCTAGAATTACAAACGCTCGTCTTGCTGGCCTATCTCTGGGGTGTTTGGCATGGCCTGATGCAGACCTATGGAATTGCTCGTATATACGGGCGTCTAGGAGGAGTCTCCGCGGGCATGGCGAGGTTCGATTTATTGCTCTGCCAGGTCGGGTTTATTGCAGCCGTACTGGCATCTGATCTACGCCTTCATTATATTTTCGATCTGGCCATGCGCATGGGTCTGACGCCGCCGTCTGCTGCTGCGCTCGCAGTTCTTAAGCAGCTAGCCGTCGCGACTTTCGCTCTGGTTGCGGCCGCCTGGCTGCTCGCCCAGTTCCTGACTTCGAAAAGGGTAACCCACCATCCCGGCCGGCTGCTCTTGCTGCCCGTCAGTTTGGCTTTTTGGTGGTTTTGCAATCTTACCGTCGGGCATATGCTCATCGGCCTGGCTCTGTTCGAGGTGTTTCATGACCTCCAATACCTGAGCTTGGTTTGGTGGGTAGGTCGCAAACGCAGCGCCGATGGGGCGGGCGGGGCACCTGCGCGACTCCTCTATCAGCGTGGCCCTTTGTCCGTGCTGGTCTACGTCCTTGCCTGTGCGCTGTATGGCGGCCTCGGAGCGCCGAGCGTTGCCGGCTCGA
>JAPKCE010000487.1 GCA_028823075.1 Myxococcota bacterium | reverse complement strand
TGTGTCCAACGCGCAACTGGCGCCTTTACCGCAATACACATCACCGCAGCTGGGTTGTACTGGCGCACCGCAATTAACTCGATGAGGTGATAAATCGAGGCTGCGGGTAACGTTCAGGTCGCCGCCGTCAGACAGCACAAAGCTTGGGTTTGTCGTTACTTCCCAGGGTGACACTCGGCTGATCAATCGGGTAATTGTTTTTCGGCGAGATCTCAGTTCATTGAGGAACTCAAATGGGTTTCCAGCCTGCTCATCGAAAGCCTGAAAGCTCTGAGCGCGCTCAAGGGAAGCGAAGGGCGCTGAAAACTCGGTAATAAAAGCCTCGCCGCCAGCATCATCGATGGCCTTCGAGAGCCAAGCCGCGTAGTGAAAACCAGGGCGCTCGTCGTAGAGTTGCTCGGCATTCAGTTCGATATTTTTCCAACCCGCCGCTTGGTACCGATCCTCGGCGGCGATGAACACGAGTTGGGTCATTTCAGGCTGCATCGACACCGCGCTGAGTTGCATGGCCAGGCTCGGAACTCGGCCGGGAAAGCGAATCGACAAGGGGCGCAACTGGTCGCCGCCGGCGCGATCGATGCTGTCTCGGTTGCTAATCTTAACCGCCACCCAAGAACCGCCTCCGCGCGCGATCACGGCGCGAATGATCGGGTCGACAGCCTGCGACAAGATGATCTCGTTATCATCGAGCCAGGTCATCAAGGCATCCGCATCATCGGATTCCAAAACCGTAAATGCATAAGGACCAGCGATACCCTCGTCGATGACCTGGACAGGGTTATGGGATCCCGGGTCGATAGTCCCCACCATGGCGAGGTCGCTAGCACAAGCAAAGCTGTTGTTTCGACGCCTTTGTTTATTGAGACAACTGCGCTCAAAACTCAGCTTGGTCCAGGAATCAAGCATCGCCAAACTGCCGGCTGGGGCTACCGAGACCTCCACCGAACCCCCGGCGGCCGGCACCGGAATAAGCCAGCTAAACTCATGCGGAACGCCGTCGTAAGCGACATCCATCGTCTGCGTAATAAACCCTTCCGGCTCCAACTCAAAAAGCACCCGGCTGGTGGCTGCTGTGGGGGCACGGTCGAGGCTCGCCGGGGGCATCGCCACGCATGCTTCGGCACGTTCCGCTGCCGCCAAAAAACAAAGAAAAAGCAATGTAAAGATGCGCATTTTCAGCTCCTTTAGACTAAAGGCTTAGTAGTCCTACTAAAGCAATAACGCCAGTCGGTGCCACTGCTCGTCGCTGACATTGTGCAATTCGTGAGCTGCGGCCGAGACCAAGGTTTTCGTGTCGGCAAGCATCGGGCTGCTGCCGCCGTCGACCCAAACCATGTCGATCTCGACTTCACCCAAAATACGGCGGGCTCGCAGCACGGCGATCGGCTGTTCTTCATCGCCAAAGCGTTGCAGTTGGATCTCGGTTTTATCGTCGGCTTGATGCATTTTCGCCTGCCACAGACCCGGCGTATCAACCTGTCTAGCCGCTTCGGTAACGAGCATTTGCGCAAGCTTTTCAGGGACCCCCTCAGGCTTGCCTACGGCGCGCACCTCACCGCTGCTCAGGGCGCGGAAATAGAAGGTAATTAGACTCACGGTAGAACCGATGCGCGGCATACTCCCCTCACTTTCAGCAACTTATCGGCGCAGGTCAGGGGGTGGTGCTTCGAGCTCCGGCAACCGCCTGATGTAAAGACGTCGAATTCAAACCCCCTGTCGCAACACCGGCGCCAGCTGATCTGGGCTGTTGCTGAGGGTGTTCATCAAGTTGAATTTTTGCAATACTTCCAAATCAGGAGGGTTTATCGTGCCCGCTTTGGCAAGAGTTCTCTCGGTCACTTGGCTGAGTTTTGCATCTGCATCGTGTTCGCTTTGGTTGGATGAGTCGCCCACGGATACAGGGTCTTCTCAACGGGACGCGGCGAGTATCGAGGCGGGCCCACTCGCTGACGGTGGGCAGGTTCTTGATGGGGGTAGCCAGCCTGATGCCGGACTAACGGGTGACGGCGGACAGCAGTTTGATGGGGGTCCAGCGGGTTGCGCGCCACCCGTAGCGCAATTTCGTTTTTCTACCTGGCCCACGGTTTTCGCTGACCGATGCACCGGCTGCCATCTGCCAGGTGGTTATGCGACCTCGGTCGACCCACCCGCCGAATTTGTTCTAAAAAACCCGGACGCCCCCGGCCAAGGCGAAACTCAAGAATCGGTGGCCGAATACAACCTTCAAGCGGTTCTGGCGTTTCGTCATGATGAGGCGGGATTGCCCTACCTTATACCCAAGGTGACCTCTTCAGTGGACGGTGTGCATGGTGGCGGACAGCAATTTATCGATGGCAGCGCTGAACATCAGGCCTTGCTGGCGCTCTTCGACCTTGTCGATCGTGCGAC
>JAPKCE010000486.1 GCA_028823075.1 Myxococcota bacterium | reverse complement strand
CTTTGAAACGCAGGCCTGCGGCAACGAAAGGGACCGCACCTGTGCGGCTTGCTCGGCAGTTTGCGAGGCAGGCTCCTTTGAAACGCAGGCTTGCGCCAATGGGCTTGACCGTACTTGCAGCGATTGCTCGCCGTCCACTTTTGACCACGACGCTGATCCACTTACCGCTTGTAGCGACTGTTTGGTCTGCCCACATGGCAGCGTCCAGGTATCGACCTGCGAAACCTTACAAGACCGTACCTGCTCGGAATGCCCAGAGGGTACCACTGACGCTGATGCGGACCCGCTGACCGCGTGTACCGAATGCACCACCTGTACCCATGCGCGCATGCCTTTCGGCACCTGTACGGCCACCACCGATGTCCTTTGCCATGCCTGCACGGACGCTAGCCACGCGCCCTTGGCGACAGTTAATCCCTTAGCCCAGAACCCATTTGCCGACTGTGTTGCAGGGGATCCGCTCTGCTTAGAGAGTATTGATGTGCTCGTATTCTATGATCACACTGCGCTCGCTGACTTCGGCGGAGATGTTGATGCCCTACACGGCTGGGTTCAAAATGCCCTGCGCTTCGCCAACGAGGCCAATGACAACTCGCTCTTTTCTCCCCAGCAACGCTACCGGCTCGCAGGCCTGCGTCCGTTTGACCGAAGTCCACGCCAAGACTCGATTAGCACCATGGTCCAGCTTCGCTTCAATCAGTATTATCAGTCGATAAGACGGTCTACTGGCGCCGACGTTAGCTATTTCTTGATCGGCAACCTGACTTTTGGAAATGGTCAAACCTATTACATGTTCTCAGGACTCGACTACCCAGAGCGCGCGGTCATTGTCGTTAAGTCCGGCTTCACGGCTCATCCGAACCAATGCGGTTCAAACCGCAACCGCACGATCACCGCGCATGAACTCGGACATATTAACGGCGCCGCCCACAATCGCGCCATCGGTGGAGGTAATGGTACTGGCTCTGCCTATGCCTACCACAACCAGGAGCCGTTTTACCGACGGAATGAAGCATTCGGGCTTGAGGTTAGCCAGCATGGCGAACAATTCTATACCCTTATGAGCTACCCCAGTTACCGCAGCGGTCCCGAATACAACTCTCGTGCCAACTGCCCACCGCCTTGCAAACGTATTGCAGCGTTTGCATCGCCCGAACTTTGGCATTTTCTCAACCCTCGAGACCCTCTTTATGGCTATTGCCTCGTCGTACAAACGAACAACGATCAGACGGTTCGTCTGAGTTGCCAAACGCGACAGCCTTGGAGCGAAATTAATGGATCTTACGTTCTCGACCCTGCTCAGATGGTTGATTTACCAACCCAGGAGCTGCTTAATCGTGCCGTTCCCTTAGGCCGTGACACCCCCTCTTTTGTGCACCCAGAAACCCAAGAACTGATCGTCGACACGACGAGCACCCGGAGCCGAGACAAAGTCATCGAAACTTGGCCTCGGCGCGCCGCAGCCGCGATGCCGCTGGACCCTCGATGTAACCAACAATGCGGCCAAGCAAACCGCATTACCTGCAGCGCCGGCGAGAACGTTTGCGGCTCATGTTTGCCCGGCCACTTCGAGTTCTCGGACACTTGCTATCCGCGGGTTGAGACCCATGCCGAAAACCCGCTTCACGACGAGCATTATATACCCTCGGGTGTCTTTGCAGCGCCCAACAGTGCACATTCGAGCATCATTGAATTGGCCGCTCCGTCCGACCTCATTGCTGTCGAAGTGTATTTGCACACCACCAATGCCGAGGGAGCCTTTGACGACGGCTGGGCGCAAGGACCGGAGAATGGTGTTGGCTTCACCTTTGGGCTCTCGGCCGCACCCGCCCACCGGATCTCGGTTTGGGGTGTTCATCCGGACAACAGCGAAACCCTCATCGGCAACCAAGACACGGATGGCGTCGTTGCGCGCGACAGCAACGGTCAACACGACCATGCATTGACCTACCTCTTCCATCTTCCGGCCTGGCGCGAAAACCTGGTGCGAATTCGTGTGGAAGTCGCCAGCGAGAGCCAAGAGTATGGCTTTGGAATCAACGAAGTACGCAGCTTTGGGCGTCAGCGCTAAGTCAAATCAAGGCACCAACAAAGGAATGCCAACCACGTCGCGAAAGTCGGGATGCTCGGCGGTGGTCCAGATGATGCCGGTTTGGCGTTCGTAATAAAGGTCCTCAGCGCCGTAGACCCAGGCGGATATCGAGCTCTCTAGGCCGCTTCGCGTGCGGTATAAACGGCCAAACTGGTTCCACTGACTCGAGCTCGAGATGTAGTAATTCCCCTGCCAACGCTGAGCACCTTGCATGCGGTTTTGCGCCGCCATCTTGGCTTGTTGGCCGCGAACCTCGCCGCCGCGAACAACTACAAGACGGACCACCTGCACGGCGACGAG
>JAPKCE010000485.1 GCA_028823075.1 Myxococcota bacterium | reverse complement strand
ATCTCAAAAGCCGTGGAGCGATGTTCTTGCTCAACAACCTATTCTTCGTCCTGTTCACCTTTACCGTCGTTATCGGCACGGTTTTCCCGCTGCTCGTCGAAGCGGTTAAGGGTGTTAAAATCAGTGTCGGCTCGCCCTATTTCAACACCATGAGCGTCCCCTTAGGCGTGGGTATTTTGTTTCTTATGGGCGTGGGCCCCGCCTTACCGTGGGGAGCTGCCAGTTGGCCGCGACTGCGCAAAGCTTTACTGCCGCCGTTTATAGGCTCCTTTGTTGCGCTGGCCATCGCCTTGCCTTTGGGTCTGCGCAACGGCTGGGCCTTGGCCACTTGCTTTGCCGGTGGCTACACCTTGGTGGTCACCGCCCAACAATTTGGACTTGGCTTCGCACATCGCGGCCTGCGCGGCACCTTGAAGCACCTGTTCGGCGCCGACCGCACACGTTTTGGCGCTTATGTGGTTCACGCTGGGGTCATCGCCATCATCGTCGCCATCGCCATTAGCCACACCATGCGAACCCAACTCGAGACCAGTTTACTGCAAGGCGAATCCGCATCCATCGGTTCGTACACCCTGACCTTCACGGGTATCGAGACGCACGAGGAGCCCCACCGTCGCGTGCTCGCGGCGCGCCTCGCGGTGACTGAAGACGGAGCCTCTTTAGGCGAACTCAAACCGGCGATGAACCATTACCGAAGCCAGCGCGAACCCATAGGCACCCCAGCGGTGCGCACAGGCCTGATCTCCGACTTGTACCTGTCGATGATGAGCTACGACCCCAAGGTAAAACGGCTAGGACTACGCGCCTATATCAACCCGGCAGTGTCGTGGATCTGGATCGGCACTTTGGTGATGGTCTTTGGCGGCTTGCTGGCCGTTCTTCCCAAGAAACGCAGTTCATGAACAAGTGGGTTTTGATGGCCGGTTTACTGATCGCCGCGCCGCTCGTTTGGATACTCGCCTCGGGCTTTGGTAAAGACCCTCACGCCATCGTCTCGCCTTTGGTGGGCAAAGAGGCGCCGACTTTTACTCTACGTCCGCTGAAAGGCGGTGAAGCCGTTGGGCTAAAGCGCGGCGGCTTGCCCACAGTGCTTAATTTCTGGGCCACTTGGTGCCGCCCTTGCGTTCAAGAGCATGGGGTGTTGAGCGCTGCGGCTCAGCGCTATCGCGGTAAAGTTCGTTTTCTCGGTTTGGTCTACGAAGACACGGAAATTCGCATTCGAAGCTATATTAAAAAAAGCGGTGCCGCCTACCCCATCCTCATCGACGAAGCCGGGAAAACGGCCATCGCCTACGGTGTCTACGGCGTACCCGAGACCTTTTTTATTAGCGCCGAAGGTGAGATCATCGCCAAACATGCTGGACCGCTGAGCCCGCAAGCCATCGAAGGCTATCTACAGAAATTGAGCGCTTTATGATCGCCTCGCTGTTGCTCTTCGCCGCCATCACGGTCCCGGATGTTTCGGCCGTTGTTGGGCCGCCCCATCAAAGCCCGCTAGCCGGCGCCGAACTCAGCGAGCATACCGACGCTTTGGCGCGCTCGATCCGCTGCCCGGTTTGCCAAGGCAGTTCGGTTGGCGATAGCCCCTCGGAGATGGCGCGCAACATGAAGCGCCAAGTCGGCGAGTTGCTGGCTCTGGGCTTTGATGATGAGCAGATCATTCAGTATTTCGAAGCCTCATACGGTGAGTTTATTCGCCTCGAACCGCGCAAAGAAGGCATGAACTTAATCGTCTGGGCGGCTCCTATCGGGGCTCTCTTTCTGGGGTTTTTGTTGCTCGCTCTGCGCTTTCGGGGTGCTGAAACGAAGCGCCTCGAACACCTACCGAGCGCCGATGAGCTTCCGGCCGACGCGGAACTTGCGGCCTGGGTTTTAAAAGCGCGTGAGCAGATCTACTCTTGGCCCAACGGACGCTCGTCGAAGGAGCCGTCATGAACGCGCCAACCGACTGGGTCCCGGGTCTAATCGCTGTTGCTGTCGCCACGGTAATCGCGGTGATCGCAGCCATCAGAATACGCCGAGATGCCCATACCAGCGATGACCTGACCGGGCGTGACCTGGAAGCAGATTGGCAAAGTTTATGCGAACAACTGCGAGCCGTTCGCAGCGCCGAAATCGATGATCCCGAGTTGGCGCACCAACGCTATGCCCTTGAATTACGCGCCGCGGCGCAACTGAAAGCGATGAGCATGAACCTAGAAAAAGAAGAGACGAACGACGAGCCTAGCGAAAGCGTACCTGCTGCCCGAGCAAGCTGGATCGGCGCTGCGTGGGGCGCCGCTGCTATGTGCGCTATTTTCGTGCCCTTGTTGCTCGTGCAACAGTTTGCGAGCGAACGCACCGAAGGCGGCTCGATCACCGGAAACACCGGACCTGCCGGAGGAACCGTTTCGGCGCCAATG
>JAPKCE010000484.1 GCA_028823075.1 Myxococcota bacterium | reverse complement strand
CCCGTATCGGTCCTCGGGTCGCGCCCCTCGGGACAGGCGATCAGAGTAAAAAGAGTCAGGTTTATAAGCAAACGCATGAAAGCATCTCCAACTACGGCAAGGGATAGCCGCACACCTGCCTTGGGTCAAAGCTAATACCGGTGAGACAGCTTTTTGGAATCGACCGGGGTGCGCAGGTCAGTTAGGCGCAATCGCGACCGATGATGGAGACAGATGATGATGTTGCGCGCATTGAGCATGCTTTGGGCTTTGGGTTTTGGTTTTGAGCAGCACCACGCAAGCGGCTCCCTTGGATGAGGCCCGGTCTGCCTGGGCGACAGCTTGGGCCGAGAAACCTGACCTCGTCAGCCTGGGGGCGCTCGGCAATATAGATGAAAACTTAGAAAAGGTTAGCTCGCTGCTGAGCGTTCGGCTGAAGGGACTCGGCAGAAAGACCTTCTCCAACCGCGAATGGAAGGCCTATTGGCAACGCCAGCAGAAGGAAGCCCACAAGTTTGAAGTGCTTTTGCGCCAGGCCGGGTACAACCAGATGGCCGACGGAATGCGCTCATGGACGAAACTGGCCGAGGAAAAAATAGGCAACCAAGATATCTACTTAGCAGCCATCGAGACCGAGCGCGATGCCCTGGAGAAACGTCTCGAAGCCTCGCTCTCCGAGAGCACGCTCAAAGCCGAAGTCCATCAAGCGATCCCGCTCGGGTTAAGCCCCTTTCAACTTCGCCAGGCGATGACCGCCGAACTGGAACATGATCTCGCCAGCCAAGAGCGTCGCACGCTGCTCGGCGAACAGGCGCTGGCCCTGATTGAACGCCAGAACGAGTCGACCGACCAGATGCTCGTTGCGCTGCGCAAAGATGTCACTCTGGCGCGTATCGAGGCGACAATAGCAGCTCAGGAAGCTGCGAGTGCTGACCCTCTTTGGGCCGAACTCTGGGCGCCTATAGCCGCCACCTCGCGAAGCAAGGTGGGCAAGCTATCGCTTGAGGAAAGCCTAGGGAAGCAACGCCTTCGCGGCCTAAGGATTGAAGCGACCCTGGCGGCTAGTCAGATCAATTACCGCAAAGCGAAGATGCTCATCCTGAGCGCACAAATAGCAGAAGCATCAAGCTTTTCCGCCTGGGGCGACGCCATCGTCACGACGAGTCTCCATTGGTTGCGTGACTCCTTGTGGAAAGTGATCCTGTCGCTGCTCGCCATCTGGTTGCTTCTCAAAACCGTGCTGCATCTGATCGGGCGTCTTTCCAATACGCTCGAGCATGTCGCCGACGACGCTGATGAGTCCTCCACGAGTCAAGCCGAACAGCGTGCGGGTACCATCGCCGCGGTCTTTAGCGGAATCGCTAAAGTAGGCGCCTACGCTTTAGCGGTTCTGACCGCGCTGGAGGTGATCGGAATCAACACCGGCCCTATAGTGGGCAGCGTCGCCATCCTTGGCTTGGCCGTCTCCTTCGGCTCGCAAAACCTTGTGAAGGACTTGGTCAACGGCTTCTTCATTCTCATCGAGAACCAATTTGCTGTCGGTGATGTCGTGACCATCGGTGGTGCGACCGGCACCGTCGAGAAGATCAATCTGCGCTCCACCCGTTTGCGTCAGTACGACGGTACGCTGCACGTCATCCCTAACGGTGCCATCGACTCAGTGGCCAACAGCACGCGCGACTGGGCGCGCGTTGTAGTCGTCGTCGGCGTGGCTTACGATTCCGACCTTCAAACTGTTGAAAACGTAATAAATGAGGTAGGTGAAACGCTCTACGCCGATGCCCTTTGGCGCCCCCAGCTCGACGGTGCTCCGACCTATGTCGGCGTGGTCGAACTAGCGGATTCCAGCGTTAATATCCGCTGCATCGCACGTACCGTTCCAGGGGCTCAATGGGCCGTAAGCCGCGAGTATCAAAGGCGAATTAAAGACGCCTTCGACGAAGCTGGGATCGAGATTCCCTTTCCGCAAATGGTCATGCGCAACGCTTGAGTTAATCGAGCAGGCGACGACTCGAGCCAACCAAGCGGCCCCGTGCATTAATCCAAAACACTCGCCCGCCCGGCGTCTGCAAGCTGCAGCGTCGAGAGCGCTGGCGAGCCAATCGGCGCGCGTGCCCTAGAGCCTCAGATTCGTTAAGGCCAAGCGGCAGCTCTAAACGCAACCATTGAGCCGGCATCTGACGAATACCGAGCACAAAAGGCAGCTTCGACAAGCTGGCGGAAACCGGGGCTAAGGGGCGTCTACGGGTGAACATCCACATCATCTCTTTCCTCCTGTAAACAGTCTAAGCCCCCCCTCTGACACGGGCGCTTTGCGGCGCGGTCTGGCGGTTAATTCCACGACTGCTCATTTCTCGCGGTGCCGACGCTTGTCGGGCGGATAAGCCCGTCGCCGGCGGCGGGGGGGGGGTGGGGGGAGTGGAG
>JAPKCE010000483.1 GCA_028823075.1 Myxococcota bacterium | reverse complement strand
GGGGCGCTGTATCGCATCATGATAACTCCAATACTGCCCGCGGTTTGACACCGCTGGCATAAATCAATGTTCGTTCGCTTTTCTAAGTCGCAAGAGTCGTGCCAGCAGCAAGCCCCCTTGTTCTTAGGGGTTTTTCGCACCCGAGGACCATAAAACGGCTTAATTACTGACATAATTCGTCATCGAGGTTCTAGGCATCCGCGTTTAGTGTCGCAGAAGGTCCCCTCGCAATATTAAATCCAAGAACTTCAACAAGGTCTGCAAAGTGATCCACAGGAACGAGCTGCAGACCCCGATGGATGGAACGAGCGAGGGAGTTGACAAAGGCATGGTTCGCCCGCGGGTAGAAAACTCGTTCGAGACCCTGGCGTTGGGCAGCCAAGAATTTTTCGCGCAGGCCTCCAACCGCAAGCACCGAACCGGTCAGCGTCAACTCGCCCGTACAGGCAAACGTTGTCGGCAAGGGGCGCTGTGCCAGCACGCTGTACATCGACAAGGCGACGGCAAGTCCCGCACTCGGCCCCTCTTTCGGCTGGGCACCGTCAGGCACATGCAGATGAAGGTCAAAATCCTTTAGCGGGTTTTCTGGCAAGCCCAACTCGACCGCATGAGCACGCAGATAGCTGAGCGCCAAATTGGCAGACTCTCGCATCACATCGCCCAGGCTCCCAGTGCAAACAAGAGAGCCTTTACCCGGAAACATCACCGCCTCAATGCGCAATACATCACCTCCGACTTGCGACCAGGCGAGCCCAAACCCGACCCCAACAGCAGGTATCTGAGCCCAAGGCTGACGCTCGGCCAAAGGAGGGCCCAGGAAACGAGTCACCTGCGAAGCGCCTACCCTAAGGCGCCCGTAATCACTCACAGCCCGTTGGGGTCGGCGTCGTAAACAGTCGCGCGTTAACTTACGAGAACAGGCAGCCAAAGCCCGTTCCAAGCCGCGCAAGCCCGCTTCTTTGGTGTACAATCGTACGATCCGCTCCAGCGCTTGGCGAGTGAACTGCACTTGGTTCACCGAAAAACCAGCTTGGATGGCCTGACGAGGTACCAGATGTTTGCGGGCAATAAGCAGTTTTTCCTCTTCGGAATAACCACCTAAGCGCAACACCTCGAGACGATCGAGCAAAGGCGCCGGCAGCGCATCTTCACGATTAGCGGTGCATAGAAAAAGGATCTGGCTTAGATCGACGCCCATCTCCATATAGTGATCGGCGAAGGCGTGATTCTGTTCGGGATCAAGCACTTCGAGCAAGGCGGCCGCAGGATCACCACGAAGATGCGAAGAGAGCTTGTCGATCTCATCGAGGAGGATGACCGGGTTCATCGTGCCAGCACGCTGTAAAGCACCCACAATACGGCCAGGCATGGCGCCCACATAGGTACGCCTATGGCCGCGGATCTGCGCCTCATCGGCAACCCCGCCCAAAGATACGCGCACGAACTCGCGACCCATCGCCTTGGCAACTGCCCGAGCCAGTGAGGTCTTACCCGTACCCGGTGCGCCCGCCAGGCAAAGTACTGGGCCGCTGGCCTGAGCGCTTTGACTGCGCACCGCGAGGTATTCGAGAATGCGTTCCTTCGGATCGCTGAGACCGTGATGCTCTGCATCGAGCAATGCAGCAGCGTCCGCTAAGACGATCTGATCGGGACTGAACGAACCAAAGGGCACCTGTAAAACCTGCTCCACCCAGCTTCGCAAGACGTTCGCCTCGGCGCTCATAGCGTGCATCTTACCCAAGCGGCTAAGCTCGCGCTCAACTCGGTCGCGAGCGCCATCGGGCAGGTCAGCTTCGGCCACTTTAGCGCGCAGTTCATCGAGTTCATCGTCGTCGCCCTCCTGGTGAGGCGCCGAACTGCCACCGCGCGCATCGCGCCGAGCGCCGGCGCGACGAGCCTTACTCTGGCGCTGGCCCGCGAGTTCAACCTCTAGCGCCAGTAATATCGCCTCGGTTCGAAGGCCCAGATCGAGTTCTTCGAGCAGCTCTTGACGCAATAAAACGCCCCCATCGAAGAGTGTGGCGATAGCGTCGGTAAGCTCGGCGAGGCCTTCCAGAAGCAGTAACTCAGCAGTGGGGTAGCGCCCCCGTTCCAAGCGATTAATCTCGTTAAGCTTGCCAAGCACCTGCTGTGCAAAAGAGCGACTTTGAGCGAGGGGCATTTTGCCGGCTTCTAAAAGTTCTATTTGGGCGAAATAACCCGTTTCGTCACAGCCCAAATCGAGCATGCGCAAGCGCCGTAAGGCCTTAATTTCGACACGAACAACGCCTGCTGCCGACACTTGGTTGCGCTTTGGCTGAAGCACTTGGGCGAGCACGCCAATGGTAAACACATCGCCAGCGGTCGGCTTGTCAACGCGCCAGTCGACCTGAGAAACCAAGGCGATTTCGCCATCGTGCTCATTAATTG
>JAPKCE010000482.1 GCA_028823075.1 Myxococcota bacterium | reverse complement strand
GTAAGGCGGGTTCGCTTTGGGTATCGATCCGGGCGCGCACCGAAGCGCCGATCAGAGCGTCCGAGAACGGCCCCGCGGTCGGCACTGTCTCTTCGCTTTGCGTAGGAGCAACCGTGGCGCAGGAACAAAGCGCGAGCAGCACAGCGTAGAGCTGCAGCCTAGGCTGACCCCCTACCCTCGGGTGCTGCGCGGCGCTCGCCCCTGCGGCGGTTCTCAGGAACTAACCTCGCTGCCCTTGAAGAACCAATTCAACTCGCGAGCGGCGCTCACCGGTGAATCGGAACCGTGGACACTGTTCTCGCCGATGCTGTTCGCATGGAGCTTGCGCAGGGTGTTATCAGCGGCGTCGGCCGGATTGGTGGCGCCCATGATCTCACGATTTTTCAAGATGGCGTTGTCACCTTCAAGTACCATCAGCACGACAGGGCTGCGGGTCATGAAGTCGACGAGTTCGCCGAAGAAGGGCCGTTCGCTATGCTCGGCGTAAAAGCCTTCGGCCTCGCTGCGCGAGAGTAGGCTACGACGCATGGCGACCGGGCGCAGGCCCTCGCTTTCGAAACGGCTGACGATGGTACCGATGAGGTTGCGCTCAACGGCGTCCGGCTTGATGATGCTAAAAGTACGTTCCACGAGCATTTTCCTTAACCTCGTTGATGGTTGACGATCCTGCCCCAGCGCGCGCATTCGGCTGAGGCTGGCGCCGCATACGCCAAGGTCGTTGGAGGACAAAGCAAAATGGCCATCGAAGCCCTTGCCCCCTTAGCCTTGTTGCGTTTTTCCTCACTCGGCGACGTGGCCAGTGCAGCGCGCATCGCCTTTGAAGCGCGACAGCGCTGGCCTGAGCGCCGCATTGTTTTCATCACCCACGCGCGCTACCGCTATGTGCTCGATCAACTCGCTGCCCCGGTAGAGATCATCGGTTTAGGGCAAGAGGTCCGGGGAATACCAGCACTGGCCAAATTGTTGCGAGACATCGGAGCTGAGGTGGTCGATTTACACGCTAGCTTACGCAGCTCGGCTCTCAGGGTGCAGACGCCGGCCCTATCCTGGAAAAGGCTCGACAAATCTCGCGGTTTACGGCGCAAGCTCGTCAAAGGCGACAGCTCCGCTTTGGCGCTGGGTCACCGTGTGCAAAAAGCGCAAGCATTGCTTGCTGGCGTCGATCTGCTGGATAGACCTTGGCTCAAAGCGCAGCCCTCCAAGCCCTGTGATCTGCTGCTGATACCTGGCGCTGCTTGGGCTGAAAAACGCTGGCCGCTAGAAAACTTTGCGGAACTGGCGCGCCGGGTCTCAAAAGAGAGCGCTGTTCGATTACTCTATAGCCCGGGCGATAATTTGCCCATCGACGAGATGCAATGGGGCGCCACTGACCTGGCCGGCGATTTAGACCTTCCCGCCTGTTTCTCGGCCATAGCCGCCGCTAAAATGGTTCTAAGTAACGATACGGGGTTTGCCCATATTGCCGAGGGCTTGGGTGTACAAACACGAGTACTTATCGGCCCAACCGACCAGCGCCTCGGCGCGGCGCCTCAGAGCACCATGGCTCATGCTCGCAGCCTCCATTTGGGGCTGAATTGCCAGCCTTGCAGCCAAAAGGGTGACAAAGTCTGCCACGTCGGTGGGCGCCCCTGTCTGCTCGACTGGACAGTTGACCGAGTACTCGAGCAGCTTTAGCTCGTTTGTTTTTCCGGCGCAGTGCGCAGGCGCAACTTTGCCACGTTGACCCCGGGGTAGGCGCCGGCGCATAGGTGATCACCAAATCAGTAGGAGCGACGCCATGAGCGAAGCTCAGAGTTTAGAATCGAGCTTTTTAGCGGTGCGCCACAGCGGCGCTTTACCGCGCCCCTACCGTTGGGGGCTCGGACAGCCGCAACCCGGGCAACAAATCATCGTCGAGCGTCCTGGCGGAGGCGAGGAAGTGGTGACTGTAGTCGGGCCTCATAACGGCGATACCGATGAGTTACCTCATGCTTTTGCCGAGGCCAGCGAAGAACGCCTCGACCTGTTGTCGAGACGTCAACAATTCGAAGAGAAGGCTTTTTCGTTTGCCCGCGCTCGCGCTCGAAGCCGCAATTTGCGCCTCAAATTTGTCCGTTGCTCCATCGGTGGAGATAAAAAACTGAGCCTGTATTACGCCAGCGAAGGCTCTGAGGATTTGCGCGATTTGATGCGCGACTTCGCCATTGAGTTTGGAGTGGAGGTCGATCTTGTCCAGCTTGCCGAGCGTGAAGCGGCGGGAAAGCTCGGCGGTTTAGGCCCTTGCGGGAGAACGACCTGCTGCTCCACCTTCCTAAAGGTCTTCCCTAACCCGAGCACGAAAATGGCGAAGGATCAGGGAATAGCGCTTACCCCGCAAAAGCTCTCAGGGCGTTGCGGGAAACTCAAATGCTGCTTGGCTTATGAAGCGGACACC
>JAPKCE010000481.1 GCA_028823075.1 Myxococcota bacterium | reverse complement strand
AGCCCCTACCTTACCTTTAAATACGTTGGCCTGATCTTACCGACCACCATGGGCATGGCTGTGGTTGCTGATATGTTGGTGGTGCCAGCGATGGTCTACCTCAACTGGATTCCGGTGGTGGCTGAGGACTAGCCATCGACAGCGCGGCTTCGAAGCCCGCTCGGTCGCTTTCACGCTGGTCGAGGGTCGCCGACATGCGATGCATGAAACGAAGTTCACCATCGCGTACGCCTATTTGCACCTCGAAGCGCCGCGAGAGAATGCCAATTATGACTTTGCGCTCACCCCAAAGCTGTTCAGCGCAGATCAGGTCAGGACCTAAAGCGCCAAGAAGCTGCCCAGCGTCGAGTTCGAAACCGTATCGATAAACAAAAGTGAGACCGCGCTGACAGCGTGAGTCGCTATGGCGTGCAAAAATCAACGTTCAGCCACGATCTCCGAAAACCCATGCCCCATGGCGATCGACTGAGTTTGATGCACCGTAAAGGCTTCAGGATGCTCGAACACTTTTTCAAAATAAGCGCTATCCAGCTCCGGGCCGCTGAGGATGTCACCCAAGTACAAAAGGTTCATCAAGCCACCTAAGCCACCGGCCGCCAAGAAGGAGACGGGACGAGTTGCCTGCCCATACATGCTTCGGTAGCCGAGGCTTTCATAGTCGTCGTAGACGCGCATCACCGCTCGGCGCTCGTTCACTTCCATCAGGCGCCAGCGGCCCCAACCCAATGTGCTGGCGATGGATGCCATGGCATGAGCAGCATCGGATTTACTGGCCACAACCGGACTCATTAGCGACTCCCATTCGGGCGATAAGAAGACACCACCGAAGGTATGAAAAGCGCAGCGGTAACCCGCGTCAAGCAGCAGGTGCTCACCGGCTATGCGCATGCCCGAATCGCCCATTCGACGTAAGAATTCAAAGCTCAAGCGGTTGTAGAAATGGGCAAAATGCTGGGTGAGCATGACCCCGAAGCGCGGGATGAGCCCCTCTTCGTTGCCCACCAATTGCAAGCGGGCGACCGCTTCATCGACAGCTGCTTGGTCGAGCCCACCCCAGGTTTTAGGAGGGACTGGCCCGTCGTTATTTTGATCCAAGCGATAGGAGCGGAAAAACTCAGAGTTGGGTTTGCGCCCGCGTAAGCTAATTTTGCCCTCGGAGGCGCCCAAACTCATGCAGGCCTGGACGGTGCCTTCGAAGCCGCAGGACATGCGACCATGCCCCCAGGCGCTCGCACCCGCGGCAAACCCCGCATCAAAACGCGACTGCGGCCTTGCAAACTCTGCTCCCGCCGCGGCGCTCAAACATTGTCCATAGTGGGAAACCGAAGTGGTAACCGTTCCACCATCCGCATCGATCTGAGAAAGGTCCATCAGCCCAAAGCCGAGTTTGGCGAAGAGTTTCACGGCGCTGCTGTAATGCCCGGCATCCAAACCTTTGAGACAAGCATACGCCGACGCGACAGCAGCATCGTGAATGACACCACCCATATCCAAGCCATCGACGAGTAAAATGGTTTTTTGCAGCCAATAGTTGTAGAAATTACAATGATAAACGAGCGCTTCACCGCCCAACGACCGACGACCGTTACTCGACATCTGAACTTGTAAAGCGTTGCTCATTTTAGCCTGCTTCCACTTCATGCAAAGCCTGTCTCACCCGACGTTCCAACATCGGCTCAAGCGGTTGGTTTGCATTGTACTTACTCAATTCTGGCATGCCCAAGCGAAGCATCACCCGAAGCAGTTTCAGGCGGCCTAAATTTCCAGGGAATAACTGGTTCAGCGTCGTCATCAGTACCTTTGCTTTAGCTTAGCGATTTCAACAGCTAAAGAACGCATGTCAAGAAGCCTGTCCGCACTTCGTCAGACATATCTATTTTGCACTACCCAAAGGTTGCAGGGCCCAAGCCTTATCGATGCGCTGAAAACTCCGTGTCCTAGCGTTTTTTCCATCCTCTACGTGGACTACAAGCCGCCCGCCTTGACGCTCCAAACGCAACTTAGCCGTGGCCGGAACTCGAAGGCCATCATCACTGCTTGCAGCGATGAGTTGAAGTGGGCTCGGTGGATCGGCGATGGTTGTATAGGTGGCAACGCGCAGTCCGCGCTGAGGCGAATCTTGGCGCTCACCAAAAAGTAACACGGCATCGATTTCACCTTTGGGCGAGCCCTGTTCCTCGCCTTCTTGATAGGTAACAAGCATTCCGATGAGCAGACCGAGCGAACGGTCGTCCTGATCTATCTGAGCGTGGAAACGGCTTAAGCGAGGCCACAAAGCAGCTGCCAAATGAAAACCATCGAAGCGCTTAAAGGCACCCTCGAGCGGGTTCACAATGCCCTGGGGGTAGCGAGCTTGGACGGCAGAAACGAGCGGTGATGGCGTGACGACGGGAAGCGGAGATTCAAGGCTCGTAACT
>JAPKCE010000034.1 GCA_028823075.1 Myxococcota bacterium | reverse complement strand
GCACGGGCATCGAGGTTTCTTCGCAGGCTAATGCAAGAGTCTCGGGACAGGGCAACCCACTGCTGATAAGCAAGGCAGCGGCAGCGCTTTGCGCCAAAGACCGGCAAGCTAACCCCAGGCCTTCAGCGTCGAGTTCCGCCATGTAATCGAGCTCGGTCTGGCCCAGAACCTGAATTCTTCCGGCGCGAACTGAACTGACAACGCCGACCAAAATTAACCCTTGTTTTTGTACTCTGGGCTCCGTAATTTCTCGCTTCAACCCGCCTCGCCCAGCGAGAAGCCGCAGATCGAGAAAGCTACCTCGTCGATCGAGCAACTGTTCAACAGTAAGTTTTAGCTTAGGCATCAGGCGCTCTCCATGAGCTTTAAAAACCGCTCATTGTACGCGGCCGAGAGCAGAAACAGACCTGGGTTGACCCAACTCTCGCGCCAACAGCGCCGCAGCCACTTGCTGAGCATCGAGTTGAGGTGGAGCCGCAGCGGCAAGTTCACCGAGCCGATGAAAGACATCGACCCGACCGCTCGCTTTAAGCGCCACGTCAGGCGCTGCCGGCGACAAGCGTATGCGCTCTGTATTCTCTGTTTTTTCAACACCCAATGGATCAGCCGGCCGGCACCCCAGTGACGCTACCGGTATCGATCAGACCGAAACCGCTGTCATCTTCTAAGCGGTAAAGAACGTTGATCTGACTGGTCTGCGCATTAACAAAAACCAGGAACGCGTTGTCGAGAAGATCGATCTGCATCATCGCCTCATCAATGCTCAAGGGATGGGCGTCGAAACTGCGCGAACGAACCAACTTAGTCGCCGGCTCGGGAGCCAGGGTGTTCTCCTCTTCGAGCTCAAGGGTGTGGATCTCCACGGTAGCCACAGCCTTGGGCTGGGTGAAGCGACGTAACTTCCCCTGATAGCGCGTAAGTTGACGCTCAATCTTGGACACGGCGCGATCGATAGAGTTGTACATATCGGTCGACGTCTCATGACCGCGCATCGCAACACCGCCAGAATTCAAGCGAACCTCGGCGTGATGATGATGACGATTAACACTCAGAACCACGCGGGCGTCGCTCTCCTCCACAAAGTGGCGGGAGATGCGAGCGACGCGCTCATCAGCGTATTTCTTCAAAGCCTCGGTGGGCTCCATATGTCTAAAGGTCACTGCAATTTCCATTAACGACTCCTATCTGTGCGTTCAGCGCCTGACCCGCCTTTTTCCGGCGGGGGGGACATGCAACTGCTCGCGGTATTTGGCCACGGTGCGGCGGGCAATCTCAACTCCCTCCGCCTTCAATAATCGGACGATTTGAGCATCGCTATAAGGTTTGGTCACATCTTCACTTTTTACAATTCCGGCGATGCGTTGACGCACCGCTTCAGCACTAACATCACCCGTCCCGCTACTTCCTGAAAGGCGCGCCGAGAAAAAATATTTCAAAGGCAGTAAACCCTGCGGTGTTTCGGCGTATTTATTGGAGGTCACGCGACTCACGGTGCTCTCGTGAGCGCCGATATCGTCGGCAACCTCACGAAGCACCAAAGGTTTGAGGTGTTTCGGGCCGCTATCGAAAAAATCGCGCTGAAACCGCAGGATGCTCTCCATCACCCGACGGATGGTCGTCTGACGTTGATAAATGCACTTCGTCACCCATTCTGCGCGCCGCAGCCTATCGATCACATAGGCGCGCTCTTCTTTACCGAGGTTACCGCGCTCAAAGGCCTGTTGGTAAAAGCGAGATACCCTCAAACGGGGCATCCCATCTTCATTGAGGTGGACCACCCATTCATCGCCTTCTTTTAGCACGTGCACATCGGGGGTAATAAAGGGGTTTCGCTGCAGATCACTGCTTACAAAAGCACGCCCAGGTCGCGGCTCGAGGCAAGCGATCATCGACATCGCTTGTTCCAACTCGTCGACGCTAATTTTAGCTATCTTTGCGGTGCGCCGAAGGTCTCGACTACCGAGCAGTTCAAGATGCTCGTCAATCAAACTGTAGGCATGGCTTTTTTCAAGGTTTGACGCTTCGAGCTGCACCAGCAAGCACTCACGCAGGCCGAGCGCTCCGACACCGATCGGGTCGAGCCCCATGACCTCATGACGCACTTTTTCGAGGAACCCAGCGTCCTGGTCGCTCACCAAAACAAAACCATTCCAGCCTTCTTCGCCCTCGCTAAACCAGCCGCGCTCATCGAGATTATGGACAATCTCAACGGCCGCTTCGAGCACGCCAGGTTCCAGGCGAAGCATGCGCAATTGCCAGATCAAATGCTCGGTTAGGGTCTCTTCTCGGGTCAGCGTTTGATCGTAGCCCGGGAGGTCGTCCGAGGTTTTCGCAACGCGCGGCGAGCGCTCTGCCGGATCAACTCTCGTCCAATCGATCTGCGTCTCCGGGGAGGGCTCTGGATCGGCCACTTTCTCAACCGCTTGAGGCTCGTTATTCGGCGCAGGTTCTAAGCTGGAAGTGGTGGCAAACTCGCGCGCCTCATCTCCGCCGTCTTGGGGCTCTTGCTCCTCAAGCGTAGGGTTCTCGAGCATCTCGGAATTTATGAATTCCACCAACTCAGCGCGGTTATACTGCAGCATCTTCACCGCCTGCTGCAACTGCGGAGTCATGCGCAGTTGAGTGGTGATTTTTAGGTTATGCTGAAGGGTTGGAAACAAGCAAAATCTCCTAGCGCTATTGTGGTGCGCTAAGCGTTTTGACGCAAGGGGCCCGGGCGTTTCACTGAGCGAATAATGTTTTGGCGGTCAGGTGGCGAATTTCACAGCGTTCGAAGGAACGATCGAGGCTCAGCCATTTATCAGCGAGTAGGTAGCTCCTCAGCACGGTTGATGTTGCCTAAAGCCTGATCGCTCAAACCGAGGCTTTCGGCGCTAATGCGCTGCGCTTTTATCTGCTTTAAACTGGCCTTCATCGAAGGCTGGTCGCTGCTCAAGAAGTCTCGATTAAGCAGGCAGGGCAAAGTTGCTTTGGCGTCACCAAGAACTGCGCAGCCCCCGGCCGCAGCATCGAGAAAAGCCCGAAGGTCATCGCTGTCCAAAAATGGCATATCAACGGCGATTACTAAGCTGGGTTTCGGTTTCTCTACGAGTTGAAAACGCAGAGCCTCAGCCGGGCCTTTTCCCGGGTCACTGCTCACCTCAACCCCATCACCCAGGCGCCCCCAAAAGCGATGCGGTGAGCGCCCGGCGAGCAGGACGATCGAGCCACATAGCGGACGCAGGGTCTCAATTGCGTGATCGACCAAAGCTTTATCACGCCAGATGGCCAAGGCTTTATCGCTACCAAAACGGCTCGATTCGCCACCGCACAACACCACGCCTATCAGATTTTTACTGTCCACTGCGCCTCCAAAGGATGTTCGCTACCTGGACCAAAAAGCGCCAAGTAGGGAACTCGGTCACCGGCGGTAATTGGCGTTGAGCCTGGAGGGCGATAGATGAGGGCGTCAACGGTGAGCAACGAGGAAAGGTCGCCGGAGCCCTGCCGTGAACAAGGCTGCAAACCGGCCGGCGTCAAACTTGCCCGCAGCAACTCTCCGCGCGACCCAGCGGCCGGGAGACTCGTTAAAACGACGGCTTCATCAAGGCGACGATGCACCCGGCCAGCGCCTCCGAGACGTTTTAATACGGCTCGCCCAAAGATCTCAAACGCTACCAAGGTCGAAGCGGGGTTGCCCGGCAGCCCGAGTAAGACACAGCCACCTTTACGCGCCGCCGCTACTGGTTTTCCCGGTTTCATACGTACCTTGTAAAAAGTCAGGCCGCCGCAAAGCTCGGCGAGCGCAGCTCCAACATGGTCGTGATCTCCAACGCTGACGCCGCCCGATAACAGCAGCAGGTCGGCGCTCTCTATGGCATCTTTTAATGCCGCATCGATCACGCTGCGATCGTCGGGCAGGGTACTAGCGCTCAACAGCTCGGCCCCTGCCTCAGAAACAGCAGCACTTAGGTAGCGAGCGTTGCTTTCGTAAATCTGGCCTCTTTGGCGTGGCTCCCCGGGAGCGACAAGCTCATCACCGGTTGCAAAAATAATTACCTTAGGCTGCCGCCGCAAAGGAACATGCGTTATACCGAGCCCTGCTAGAGCCGCAAGATCGGCCGCTTGTAAAATATGGCCGGCGTCGAGCAGCGCATCGCCGCAGTTAAGATCACTACCGGCATGGCGAATATGCTGCCCGGCGCGCGGCGTCTGCATGGCGCGCAAATCCGAGCCATGGCGTTCGGCGTTTTCTTGAATGAGAACGCTGTCCGCCCCCTGAGGAACCACCGCACCCGTGGAGATGCGCACCGCTTCACCCTCGGCGACTCGCCCCTCAAAAGGGTGACCCGCTGCGGATTCTCCAACCAAGCGCCACGGCCCTTCCGAAGCCGCTAAGGCGTAGCCGTCCATCGCCGAATTATCCTCGAAAGGAAAAGCCTTTGGCGAGACCAAGGCTTGCGCCAGAACTCGGCCAGAACTCGGCGCTAAATCTGCCGTTTCAGCGGCCAAAGGCGACACATCACGAAGCAACAAAGCTAAGGCGTCGTCGATGGGCATCAAAGCCATTCAACGTTTCCTTTTTACGGGGATGGGAATGATCAGTTTTTGTCCCAAACGCAGCGTGCTGCGGGTGGTGATATTGTTGGCCCGAGCAATCTCGAGAATCCTCGCCCCCCAGCGCTTGGCGATACCCGACAACGTGTCACCACGGCGAACTCGGTAGGTTTGGATATGGCGATTTTCCTGCACCGGAAGCTTTTTCAATCGGGTTACGCAATCCTCAGGTGTTGCTTGGGGAACCCGCAACTCAAAAGCCTTACCGTAAAGATGCTCGGGCGGGGTTATGCCCTGTTTTAACATTGGGTTAAGGTGCCATAAAAGGTCGCCGTCGACCCCGCAAACCTCGGCTATTTTAGTCAGCGCTAAAGGGCGCGAGATGGGCATGGTTTTCGTGCTGATCGCCTGCTCGGCGCTCGGGCGCCGAAAGCCGTAATGCTGAGGGCGCTGCGCCAAAGTCGCTGCCGCCAACAACTTGGGTACATAGTTGCGCGTCTCCCTGGGTAGCTCGGAGGCTATGCCCCAAAAGTCGCGCTCTGACGTGAGCCGTTGAGCCCGTCGAACGCGCCCCGGTCCAGCGTTATAAGCGGCCCACGCCAAATACCAATCACCAAAGCGGTCGTGCAGCGTCAAAAGGTAACGAGCTGCGGCACGAGTAGCCTGGTCAAGATCGGCGCGCTCATCGACGAAATGCCCGGTTTTCAGCCCAAAAGCCCGCGCCGTAGCGGGGATGAATTGCCATACCCCTTGTGCCCCCGCTGAGGAACGAGCGCGAGCGCGAAAACCGGATTCGATCATCGCCAAATAGACCAGGTCTCGAGGGGCGCCGACCTCGTGAAGTATGGGCCTAAGAACGGGAATAAGGAGGGCTGAGCGATCGAGCCAAACTTGAAAGGTTCGCCTACCCCTACCCTGAAAAAAACGCATGTAAGCGGCGACATGCTGGTTCATCGTCCATGGGATATCGAGCGCCGGGGGGCTCGCCAAAAGGCTGCTCGACAGGCTCTGTTTCGGCCACGGAATGTTATGTGAAAAAGCGCGTTTGAGCTTCCATCCGTTAAGTGCTTTAGACGACGTTTCATGGCGCTTGGCGCGGTGTGCTTCTGCGGCAAAAAAAGCGCTTTCCATCACTTTTAATTGCTGCATCTCGTCAACCTCGGGTGGCTGGGAGGAGGCCGCCAAAATTGTCATCGTTAGCGCAGCGATCATGGAGCGCCATGCCCGGGGCCGACGATGCGGCTGAGACGATCGCTGTACACAAAAGTGTTGGTATGAGGCGCATGGTGACAATTGGTGCAAACAGCAGCCGGGACGGCTCGTTTAATCTTGGTTTTATCACCGCTAGCGGCGTGAAGAGACCCAGGCCCGTGGCAGTTTTCACACCCCACGTTAATGCGATCTCCCGCTTCGCTAACGCGGCAAAATCCTTCAGCTTCGTCAAAGCCCGCGCTGTGGCAGGTCACGCAATTATAGTCGTAGGTACGACCCTTTTTTTGGAGAGTCGCCCAGGCGTGGGCATGGGGCGTTTTCTTCCAAAAGTCGTAGGCAGATGAATGGCATGATCGGCAAGCTTGGCTGCCCAAATAGACCGCCGAGCCAAGCTCCGGGGGGGGCGGGCATTTGCGGTTTTTCTCCAAGCTCTTATTCAAGATACTAATGCTCCGGTGATGAGCTTGAACCTTTGTTTTCATCGACTCATCTTCGCTGATGCTTGAATCGAGCGGCACGCGCTGTGAGGCGATCGAATTACCTGTCGGCGGGGGCTGCGGCAGCGTCGCGCTAAAAAGTTCAAATCGAGCGGCTTTAGCCTTTTCAATCTGCTGGCTTCGCGCCGCGATTAACGCCGCCGGCTTTTGACGAACCTTGGCTCGGTCTCGGCGGCGGACAAGACCCTCGATACGGCTCTCCATGGCCGCTAAATCGACACGCCGTTGCTGGGCGCTTTCATAGCGCTGCAAGCTACCATCACCGCGCCAAACCAGATCGACCTCAATCACCTGTTGACCGCGCTCGCCACCGCTAACAGCCAATAAGCCGTGACCGACATCTTGCAGGCCGGAAGCTTCGTCACCTTCAGCTAAAAGCAGTAGATCCACACCTTTTTGAGCAAGCTCTTTGGCCTGCTTGCGCGCTTCCGCGAGGTCGCCATCAAAAAGCATGATGGCGAGACGTTTAGGATCGACATCTTTGAGAAGCGCGCCGCTGCGATAGATCTGCACCTCGCCCACCAGTCGCTGGCCGGAGGGCGGGATATAACGCTCACCCATCGCTCCGCTCGCCAGAGCAAACACTCGATCATGAGGCCCGTCACCCGCAGCGTTGAGCCCCAACGCGACGAGTTGCGCTTGCAAAAAATCACCACTGGCCTGGAGTTGGGCTAACTTCGACTCACCGACATCGACGCCGCTGATCAAATCGCCGTGAGCGATGAGCAAAGGGATGAAACCAGGCTGACGTCTCGACTCGAGGTAAGAGGCCAGCCGGGCCAATCCACCCAAAGGTTCTAAGGTGCAACCACAAGGCTCAAGCTCGCCGCGCAATTCAGCGACATAGAAAATGCGATAGTGCTGGCCGCTCGCGTGTCGCTCAAGGACAGGCAGCTCGAGAGCTGGCCCCTGAGAGCATGCTCCCAACAACAAACCGCAGATGATGGCTTTGCTCGCTCTCACCTTCATCCTGTCCCCCGCCTTATGATAATGCGCCAGTCGAGCGGCGATCAAGTGCATCGCCCGGAGGCTTATGTGGACCCTTTGGCGATTACCCTACTCATCGGCGCAACGCTCTTAGGTTCGGTGCCTTTCGGTTTTGTATTGGCCAAGCATTTTTTAAAGATCGACTTACAAGAGATGGGTAGCGGTAACATCGGCGCCACCAACGCGATGCGCGCTGGCGGCGCTAAATTTGGCGCCGCTATCTTAATGCTCGATGCAGCAAAAGGTCTGGCGGCGCCCCTATTGGCGCGCTTCTTCGGCTTTGACGAAGCCATCGTCGCGGGCTGTGGCCTGGCCGCGGTGATCGGTCATTGTTATACGCCCTTCCTGCGTTTTCGCGGTGGCAAAGGGGTGGCCACCAGCCTGGGCGTTATTTTAGCGCTCGCTCCGGCGCTGGGGGCGGTAGGGATTGGCGCCTACGCTCTGACTCTAATCCTAACAAAAACCAGTGCCTTGGGCAGTTTGGCGGGCACAGGAGCCGCGGTTGCACTGGCCTGGTTCCTACCGTTTTACGATGAGCGCTTGGCATTGCGCTTGGTCCTCAGTTTGATCTGCGCCTTGATCGTTTGGCGCCACCGCAGCAACCTGTATGCACTGCGCCAAGCGAAAGGCGACAAATCCTTATGAGCGATGAACCTTTTAGCGACGAAACCCGCATCCTTGCGACGGATGAATTCAAGCTCAATGATCTGCTCGGCGACGAGGATGAACGCAGTGCTATTCTCACGGTTTTGCGTGGTAAACGCAGAGGTGAAACCTTTCAACTCGAGGGTGCAAGCAGCGTCCTTGGGCGCGGCGATTCAACCGATATCCGCCTTGACGACGAGGGCGTGAGCCGGCTTCATGCTGAACTCATCCGCCTTGATGACGGCGCCGTTCAACTGCGCGACCTAGGCAGCACCAACGGCACCTTCGTCAACGGCGAAAAGGTCTCTGAGCAAGTACTGCTCGATGACGATCGGGTCGCCTTGGGCAGCACCACCCTGCTCAAGTTTGAACTTCACGATGCCATGGAGATCAAACTCAAGACTGAGATGTATCAAAAGGCCACCCGCGACCAACTCACGGGCATGTACAATCGGCGCTACTGTTTCGAAAGACTGCGCGAGGAGTTCAGCTACGCTCAACGCCATGGCCAAGCTCTGTCGGTGGTGATGTTTGACGTCGATCACTTTAAATTGGTCAACGACACCTACGGCCACGCAGCCGGCGACGCCGTACTGATGCGCATCGGTGAAGTGGTTATGGAGTTGGTTCGCGGCGAAGATGTGGTCTGCCGCTACGGCGGCGAAGAGTTTGTCTGCATTTTGCGCGGCCTCACCTTGGATCAAGGTGAACTCTTCGCCGAAAGGGTGCGGCGCTGTATCGAAGCCCAGACCGTCCCGTCGGCCGAACACCAATTAAAAGTCACCGTATCGCTGGGGGTCTCAAGTTTAGACGGCATGAACTTCTCGAGCCCTGAAGAGATGGTCAACGATGCCGACGCTTATCTCTATGTCGCTAAAGAAGGCGGCCGTAACCAAACAGCCTCGGCGCGTACAGTCGCGGCCGAGTAGATGGGCTTCGTCCATCTCAACGTCAAAACCGGATTTTCTTTTCTCGAAGGCGCGCTGCCGATGGAGCGCCTCTGCGGTTTGGCGAAAGATGCTAACATGGACGCCGTTGCGGTCACCGATCGCGGCAACCTCCATGGCGCCTATGAGTTTTATAAAAACGCGACCCAGGCAGGTATCAAACCGATTCTCGGCTGCGAAATTAACCTGCTGCCCGAAGGCGTCGCGATCGACGACAAAAGCAGCCGCCACGACACCTATTCGTTAACTCTTCTGGCGAGCAACAACGAAGGCTGGCGAAACCTTAAAGAACTCGCCTCAAAAGCCTCGATCCAAGGGTTTTATTATGTGCCGAGAGTCGACTGGGAAACCCTCTTCGAGCATCGACAAGGGCTGATCGCTCTAAGCGGTGGTCTGGGCGGTTTGATCTCGCGCAATTGGCATGGCTGGCATGGGCCTCGCGCCAAACGGCGCCCCTCGAACACACGTTTCAATGAACAAGCCAAAGAGGCAGCACAAAAGCTCGTCGGGCTCTTTGAAAAAGAATGTTTCTATTTAGAGTTTCAGGACACAGGCCTGCCGGAAGAACCTCCTTTCAACGAGTTTCTGCTCAGCCTTCGCGATGATTTAAAACTCCCAGGTGTGGCCACCAATAATTGCCATTATGCTGAACGCGAAGATGCCGAAGCGCAGCGTTATCTGATGTGCATCCAATACCGCAGTTCCATCGGGCGCTTCGATGGGCCGGAGTACGATGGTCGCTATTTTAAAGATGAAGCGGCGATGCGCAGCGGCTGGTTTGCCGACCACCCGGATCTTATCGAGGCCAGCGGAAACATCGCTGAGCGCTGCGAAGTCAGTATGGAACTGGGGGTTAACTACCTACCCCCCTTCCCCTGTAAGGGTGGCCGCAGCGAAGACGAAGAGTTGCACTTTGATTCTTTTGAGGGCCTAAAATCCCGCCTCGAAGAGTTGCGCCAAAGCGCAACTTACGATGTCGATCCGGCCGTTTATCAAAAGCGGCTGGAGCACGAGCTGGGGATCATCAGTTCGATGGGGTTTCCCGGCTATTTCCTGATCGTCCAAGATTTCATCAACTGGGCCAAGGACCACCGCATTCGCGTCGGGCCCGGGCGCGGCTCCGGCGCTGGAAGCTTGGTGGCTTGGGTGCTTCGCATCACAGATCTCGACCCCTTGCCCTACGACCTGCTCTTCGAACGCTTTCTCAACCCCGAACGCGTCTCCATGCCCGATTTCGACGTCGACTTTTGCCAAGAACGACGCGGCGAGGTGATTCAATATGTCACCGATAAATACGGCGTCGCTCATGTCGGCCAGATCGCTACCTTCTCGCGGCTCGGCGGTAAGTCGGTCATCAAAGATGTCGCTTCGGTTCTCGAGATGCCTTTCGCGGAGGTCAACGACCTGACGCGCAACATCCCGGCTTTTCACGAAGGCCTACCGGTAACACTGACTCCGCGCATGCGGGCTAACGATGAGGTTAGCGAACAAGACGGGCACCTCATTGGCAAGGCCGACGACGTCGCCGCTGCGCGCAAAAGCTGGGGTCTTTTCGAGGTCTCTAGCCAATTGCTCGAGCTGCGCAATTCAAGCAGTAAATTCAAAAAAGTCTTCGATATCGCCACCCGTCTTGAGGGGCTCTATCGACAAGCCGGAACTCATGCGGGTGGTGTGGTCATCGGCCGCGAGGTGCTCACCGAATACACACCCATTTTCTCCACCTCGAGCGGCGGTCAAGCGGCGCAGTTTAACATGGAGGGCGTCGAGGATGTTGGGCTGGTTAAATTTGATTTCTTAGGCCTCAAAAACCTCGATATCATAAGCTACGCTGAAGACCTGGTGAACGAACAGGTCGAAACAGCGAATGCGGCCGATGACAATGCGCGAGCCGAACTCATCGCCGCCTTTCCGCACCTGCGCGGCTGCGACCCGAAACACCCCCTAGCCAAGCTCGATGTGGACCTCGTTCCGCTCGATCATAAACAGCCCTACAAACTGATCAGCGCCGGAGATACCAACGGTATTTTTCAACTCGAATCCGATGGCATGAAAGCCATGCTCGTCGATCTAAAACCGGACTGTTTCGAAGATATCGTGGCGGCTGTAGCGCTCTACCGCCCTGGTCCCATGGACCAGATCCCCGACTATATTAAACGTAAGCATGGCCGCCTCGCTATCGAATACCCCCACCCGGCGCTCATCGAGGTTTTAGCGCCGACCTACGGCCATATGGTGTATCAGGAACAGGTCATGCAAACCGCCCAGATAATCGGTGGTTACACCCTCGGTGGCGCCGATATTTTACGCCGCGCCATGGGCAAAAAGAAAGTCGAAGAGATGGAGCGCCAACGCCTCATCTTCACCGAAGGTGCTGCAAAACTTCACGGCCTCAAAAAAGGCGATGCCAACAAAATCTTCGATGTGATGGAGAAGTTTGCAGGTTACGGGTTTAATAAGAGCCACGCCGCTGCCTACGCCAAAATATCCTATCAAACTGCTTACTTAAAGCAGTTTCACCCAGTCGCTTTTTACTTTGCTCAAGTAAAGGTCCAAAGAAACGCCACCGACACCGTCAACAAGTATAAGCACGAGGCG
>JAPKCE010000480.1 GCA_028823075.1 Myxococcota bacterium | reverse complement strand
ATTTCCGCAAGGTAGCGAACGGCTTTAGCGGGGATGATTTGGTTGCGTTCAGGTTCACCTCGAGGCGGCAGCGCCTCGAGTTTGGCCCAGGAACAGGTAAAGCGATCGTGCAGCGCCGAGATAAGATCGATGAACAAAGCGTTCACCCCGAGGTCATAGAACTGGCTCGCTATACAGGGGTAAACCGGCATCGTTGCAGGATCATCGTGAAAGGCGCCGCGGTTGCGTTGCACCTGTTTGGCGACTTCGCGAAGAGCGTCTTCGGCGCCTCGTTTTTCATACTTATTAAGCACCACGGCATCGGCAAAATCGAGCATGTCGATTTTTTCCAACTGACTAGCTGCACCGTATTCCGGGGTCATCACGTAGATGCTGTGATCGACCATCTCGGTGATGGCGGAATCCGACTGGCCGATACCGGCGGTCTCGACGATGATCAGGTCAAAGCCACCTAAACGGCACAGTGCTATCGAATCTTCGAGCGCCCGAGAGGTCGCTTGATGCGCCTGCCGGGTGGCCTGCGAGCGCATAAACAAGGGCTGATTCGGCTTACCAGCATGAATGCCTAAGCTGTTCATGCGAATGCGGTCGCCCAACAGCGCTCCGCCCGTGCGACGACGCGAAGGGTCGACCGAGATCACGGCAACCCGACGGCCCGGCAACTGTTCAAGAAAGCGCCGGCAAACCTCGTCGACAAGACTCGATTTACCCGAACCGCCGGTGCCGGTGAACCCCACGCAGGGAACGAAGTTTTGGTGGTCCTGCCGCGCCTGACCACCCGCTTCTAAACTTTCGGCAACGCGCTGCCTGAGAGCCGCTTGGCCTGCATGCCCCTGATCGGCTTCGAGCAGGGATAACAGGCGCGCAAGATGCCTATCTTCGACGGCTTCTCCCGTGGCCAATGCCGCTTCAAAGCCAGCGTTCGCATCGTCAATCTCGGCAGCCGGGTCCCGGTCACAGGCTTCGATCATATGGGCGATCATGCCCTCAAGTCCCAATTCACGGCCGTCGTCAGGGCTGAAAATACGCGCCACACCGTAATCGTGCAGCTCGGCGATCTCGTCCGCAACGATTACCCCGCCACCACCGCCAAAGATGCGGATATCTCCGCGCCCTCGCTCGCGCAGGAGATCGACCATATACTTAAAGTATTCAGTATGACCGCCTTGATAACTCGACAGTCCAATGCCCTGAGCATCTTCCATAATCGCCGCATCCACGACCTCGGCGACGCTGCGGTTATGGCCCAGATGAATGACCTCAGCGCCTTGCGACTGCAGGATGCGCCGCATGATGTTGATGGCGGCATCATGCCCGTCGAAGAGCGAGGCTGCGGTGATAAATCGGACGCGGTGATTAGGCATCGAAACCATGCACCTGCGCCCAACGCCTAAGGCGCAGCGCGTTGAGTTTGATAAAGCCGTCGGCATCGGCCTGGTCGTACACCTCTTCGGCTTCAAAGCTGGCAATCTCTTTGTCGTAGAGAGAATGCACAGATTTTCGGCCGACCACCTGGAAACCACCCTTATAGAGCTTTAAGCGAACACTTCCGCTGACATGCTCCTGGCTGGCGTCGATGGTCTTTTGTAGAAGCTCGCGCTCGGGAGCGTACCAAAAACCGTTGTAGATGAGCTTGGCGTAACGCGGCACCAGTTCGTCTTTCCAATGGGCCACTTCGCGGTCGAGGGTGAGCGACTCTAAGGCGCGGTGCGCTGGCATGAGCAAGGTAACGCCGGGCGTCTCGTAAACGCCGCGACTCTTCATGCCCACGAAGCGGTTCTCGACGATATCAACTCGCCCCACGCCGTTGCGACCTGCGATCTCGTTGAGTAAACTAAGCAATTCGAACGGTTCTAAACGCTCACCATTTACGGCGACAGCATCACCTTGTTCAAATTCGATCTCGACATATTCCGGCTCGTCCGGGGCGTCCATCGGGTCGACGGTCAACCGGAACATATCCGCGTCGGGCTCACGCCATGGGTCTTCGAGAATTCCGCCTTCGAAGCTGATATGCATGACGTTGCGATCCATGCTGTACGGCTTTTCGGCGCTGGCTTCGACTTCGAGACCGCGCTCAGTGCAATAGGCCAACAAATCGGCGCGCCCTTTAAATTCCCAGTCGCGCCAAGGCGCGATCACTTTGATATCCGGTTTGAGTGCATAGGCGGTGAGTTCAAAGCGTACCTGATCGTTGCCCTTACCCGTGGCTCCGTGGCTGATAGCATCGGCACCTTCTGCCTCGGCGATCTCGATCATGCGTTTGGAGATCAGCGGGCGCGCAAGCGAGGTGCCGAGAAGATATACGCCTTCGTACAAGGCATTCGCACGAATCGCAGGCCAGATGAAGTCGCGCACAAACTCGGCACGTAAATCGTCGATGTAGATTTTGCTTCCGGCTGCGTCCGCTTTCGCCTGAAGG
>JAPKCE010000479.1 GCA_028823075.1 Myxococcota bacterium | reverse complement strand
ACGACCGGCGCCAACTGCTCCATACAGGCGAGCGGCGCCAGCAGAGCGAGAACCAAGAAGCTGCGCAAACAGAGACTCATAGGCCGCTAGCACCCGGTGCAAAGGTCCACAGGGCCGCGCCGAGCGCACCCCCAATTAGCCCGCCCAAGCGCAGGTCAAAAACCCGTTGCTGAGTACTCAAATGGTCGCTGTAAGTCTGCTCGCTCAGAAGCACACTATTTTGACTGATCGTTTCAGCCGACAACAAGACACCAAAAGCTTGTTCCAACGCGTTGCGCTGAGCCTGTACAATTGCTTTATCCCGAGCAGACGTTTCATCCCCGCTCTGTATGGAAACGGAGGACTCAGCAGTCACAACCTGCCCAGATACGACCGAACCAACGATTAGAGTTATTCCAACAACACTAACTGCACCCACTTTGTGTCTCCCAATTCAAACAAATAACCGAAAACGATAGGATGGTCATTAGTGGACCGCAGCTAGTTTCGCCGACCCCAAAAAAGATCAAGATAGTGATTCACTGACGGTAAATTGGGCCTTAGCCCTCAAAATGTCGAGAGAGCCCTCAGCCTCAAATCGGACCGGTCGCCTCAAGGGACCCAAGGGAAGGTTTGAGGAAAGTCCGGCTTGCTCATTGAGGCCTCCTCGCCGCCTAATGGGCTCGCGCCGATGAACGCTGTGCGCTCTGCTTCATCTCGTCTATAGTAGTCGGCGCAAGCAGGAGATACCGGTGAATCGCTTTCTAATTCCGTTCTTCGTTTTTGGCTTTTCGATCGCCTGTTCGGACGATCCAGAGCCCGTCCCCAATCCGGGACCTCCGGCACCATGCAGCGGCGAAACCGAACTCTTCACTGGACGCTGCGTCGCAGGCTTTGGCGCGCAAGTCGCCTGTGCCGATGGCACCTTCAGTTTGGACCACAGTTGGGCCCAAGAAGCTGCCACCCTACGCTTTGTTAGCCAAGGCGGCAGCGGTGACGGAAGCGCGCAGAGTAGTGCCGCAGCGAGTATTGAAGCGGCGATCAGTGGTGCCGGTGACGACGTCGTGGTGTTGCTCGATAAAGGCAACTTCGACGTGCCGGCGCAATTACCCGCAAAGGTGAGCTTGATCGGTCGATGCCCCGGTGAAACAAGCGTCTCGCTGGGTCTGAGCGGTTCGATTACTCGCCATACTGGCGAGCAACTCAAGCTCTGGGGCCTTAGCCTCGTAGGCGACCCGATCGGCGCCGAAGAAGCCTTGGTGGTGATGCGCGGTGAAGGCCGACTTGAAGCCCAACACGTTCACTTTAGTGGCAGCGCCGACGGCTTGCGCGTTCAAGGTGAAATTGTACTAAGCCATAACACCTTTGGCGCCTTAGGCGGGCGCGGCATCAACGCCACTGGAGCACTCAGCGGCATCATCATCGGCGACAACCATTTCCTTGGTCCGCTCGGCGGCGACGGCGTGTTCCTTGGTCCCCTGGGTGGCGATGGCGTGTTTAAGGTCACGGGCAATTCCTTTGGCAGCATCGTCGGGTCCGGGGTGATCGCTATCGATGCGCGCAGCGGCATCATCATCGGCGACAACCACTTTCTCGGCCCGCTCGGCGGCGACGGCGTCTTCGTCGGTCCAGCCTCCGGCGGCGTCGAGGTCAACAACAACCGCTTCGAATCGGTCGCTGGCGATGCGCTGGTGCTTCAAGAGGTCGTCGGCGATGCGCAGGTGACAGCCAATCAAATCAACCCACCGATCGCTGGATCCGGCGGTGCCGGCATCGCTTTGCTCGATCTAGAAGGCGGTGTCGCTACGGTAAGCGGCAACACAATCAACGGTGCCACTTCGATGGCTTTGGTGGTCGAGCGGGTCAGCTCCGAAGTTCGACTTAACGACAATCTGATCGAAGGTACCGCACCGCCCCTGGCGACCGGTGGTAACCACCTGCGCGCTGCCTATGGCGTGGCGATTATGGACAGTAGGGAAGTTTTCCTAACCAACAACCAGATCCGCAAAAATGCTACTGCCGGTGTTGTTTACGATATGGCCCACTGGCGGCGCGTGCTGCGCCGCCCCGAACTCGGAGGCCTCTGCGAACTGACCTTCGAAGGCAACCAAATTAGTGACAATAATGATAGCGACCTGATCCTTCAAAACAGCCCCGGTCGCGCGGTTTACGGCCACGAAACTCATTGGAGTGGCGAACGGGACGAGATCCTTCCGGTCCCTTCAAGGCAAGGTCGGACGCGCTGCGGTGACGGGCGCATCTCCGGCCTCGAAGAATGTGACCCAGGAGATACGGACAGCCCGTTCGGCTGCGCTGAGGATTGCCGTATGCTACGCGATCAGCACAGCGCTTCAGGGCAAGGCTTTTCATGCTTTATCGATACCCGGCACGAAGTGTATTGCGTTGGCCAAAACGTCCTTCCGATCTTTACGCCGGGCGTGCC
>JAPKCE010000478.1 GCA_028823075.1 Myxococcota bacterium | reverse complement strand
GTTGCGACTCTATGCCCATAGCACAGAGTTTCTCGTGCAGATTGCCGGAGCGTTTGCCGTCGCTCCAGACGCTCACCTCATGCCCGCGACCCACGAGCGCCAGCGCCAACTGCGCCATCGGTTCAGCGGGCCCGGTCCAGTCGGGATAGGCTAGGGTAAAAAGAAAACGCATGATCCATCCTTGGTCGCTTTGGTGCCGCGGCAGCAAAGCTTTGCCAAGCTTCATGCGCTGCGTCGCAGACTTCTCAGTTGGCCGCTGTGGCTGAGAAACTAAAGTAGCGTTGTTGGCGCTCGAGCGCTGTGCGATGGTGCAACCTACCTTGGAGGATGGATATGAACGCCCTAGCGCAGGTTGATCAGCCCGAACGTCTGACCGATGCCCCTGTCGGTCGTGCCCATCACATCCTCGCTCGCAGCCTGTATCGGGAGTTGCGCGGCAACGGTTACACTCCAGCACAGATTCTCGCGCTAAGCGCTGAGATGGTCTCGCTAGTGACCTCGGACTACGGGGTTGTTGACGAGGGCAAGAGCGCTTCCTAAAGGCCAGCAACGAAAGCGGGCTGTACCGTTTAGGAGGCTGGGATTATGCGCATCGCCATCAACGGGTTTGGTCGTATCGGCCGCTGTATTACGCGGTTACTGCGCGATAACGATGCTCTCGACTTAGTCGCCATCAACGATCCCGGCGACCACGAGCAGTTGGTTCACCTGCTGCGTTATGATTCGACTCACGGCCCGGCCGATGGCGTGAAGTTCGCCGACTCAACGCTGCGCTTCGGTCGTCAAAAGGCGGTGATGTATAGCGAGCGGGACCCTAAGAATTTACCCTGGGCTTCGCTCGGTATTGATCTGGTGATTGAAGCGTCGGGCTACTTTACCAAACGCCATTTGGCGCAGGCGCATATCGATGCGGGGGCTTCAAGGGTGCTGGTCAGTGCACCTTGCGCCGATGCCGACGGCACCATCGTTTACGGGGTTAACCATACCAAGATAGGTCCTGGCGACACTGTGATCAGCGCCGCTTCTTGCACCACCAACTGTCTGGCTCCTTTGGTCGCCGCATTGGATCAGGCTTACGGCTTGCTCGGTGGCGTCATGACCACCGTACATGCCGTGACCAACGATCAGCGCTTGCTCGATCTGCCTCACGAAAAAGATCGTCGCCGTGCGCGCTCTGCCTTGACCAACATCATCCCCACATCAACGGGCGCCGCAAAAGCGCTAAAGCTCGTCTTTCCCGAGGCCAGCTGGACGATGGACGGCTTGTCGATTCGGGTCCCGGTGCTCGATGTTTCCCTTGTTGATCTCGCCGTGCGCACCGAAGTTGTGCCCAGCGCCGACGAGGTGAGAGAACTGTTCATCGATCTTGCCTCGCGGCGCGCTTTTAATGGCGCTTTAGCGGTCTGTGCAGACGACCGAGTCAGCTCAGACTTTCTCGGTCACCCCGCATCTTCGGTGGTTGACTTGCCGCTCATCGCTACCGCTTCGGATGGTATGCTGCGGGTGGTTTCTTGGTACGATAACGAATGGGGATTTTCGAACCGTGTTGTCGATATCGCCTTGCATTTAAAAGCTACGGAGTAGCCCGATGAACAATCTGAACGACTTGGATCTGGCGGGACGCCGAGTTTTCGTAAGGGTCGATTTCAATGTGCCGATGAACGGCGACGAGATCGCTGATGATACGCGCATTCGAGCTGCCATGCCGACCATCCAAGCGCTGGTAGAAGTTGGCGCCATCCCCGTTCTCGGAAGCCATCTCGGTCGTCCCAACGGAAAGCGTGTCGAAACGCTGAGCCTAGCGCCCGTTGCGGCTCGCTTGGCCGAGCTCAGCGAAGCCGAGGTTTTGTTCGTCGATGACTGCATCGGCGAGGACGTTCGAGCCGTAATCGGCAACCAGCACATCGGTCAGATTGTGCTGCTCGAAAACCTGCGCTTTCATGAGGGTGAGAAGGCCAACGACCCTGGTTTCGCCGAGTCGCTCACCAGTTTCGCCGAGTATTATATCAATGATGGGTTTGGCGTTTGTCACCGCAAAGCCGCTTCCGTCGACGCCGCTGCGCGTCGCTTTGAGCCCCGCTTTAGCGCTGCCGGACATCTACTCAGCAGTGAAGTGACAGAGCTTAGCAAGCTGCTCGATTCGGCGCAGGCCCCCTTTGTTGCGGTGGTCGGAGGTGCCAAGGTTAGCGATAAGTTCGAGGTGTTAGAGAGCCTAATAAAGCGCCTCGACAAACTGATCATCGGCGGCGCCATGGCTTATACCTTTCTAAAGGCAACGGGCGTTGAAGTTGGCGATTCGATGATCGAGCCCGAGCTGGTCAACAAGGCAGAATTGTTGCTCAATTTTGCACATCGCAGCAACGTCGAAGTGCTGCTGCCCACGGATCACGTCACTGCCCGCGAATTTACTGCCGGGGCAGCACCTC
>JAPKCE010000033.1 GCA_028823075.1 Myxococcota bacterium | reverse complement strand
CACATCGATTTGGCGAATTCCTACCATCGCGCGGTTCTTGTCTATCGCCGACCGGCGGATCGGAGCAGGCGCTCGCGAGCAGGGCGAAAAAGAGTATAACGAGTAACTTCATTCGGGGATCCCCCTTTAATGACTGCGTCAACTGGATCATGGTCTTTCGGCTGTGGCAATCCGGCAGTTTGACCCGTTTTGTTCATTGGCTCCACTGTGACCGGTAGCAAATTTGTCGAAAACCCGTCGTTCGCGCATGCTCTGCGTCTATGACAACAAAACGCACAGTTTGGATTACCGGCGGCACCAAAGGGATTGGGCTTGGCCTGGTGCATGCCTTTGCAAAGGCGGGCTATCATGTTTTTACCTGCGCTCGCCGAACTGCCGATTCCCCCTTGCCCGATGGCGTTGAATTTACGCTCGCCGATCTGCGCAAGCCGGATCAAGTGACCGCAGCAACTCAGGTCTGCGTTGAGCGTTTCGGCGCCATCGACTTGTTGATTAACAACGCCGGAGGCAGCCCGATGGTAGCCGCTGCCGAGGCGTCGCCACGTTTCTCCGAGGCGATTATCTCGCTCAACCTATTGGCGCCTTTGCATTGTGCAACCGCCGTTCAGCCGATCATGCAGGCCCAAGACAGCGGCGGTAATATTATTAATGTGGCTTCGGTGAGCGGTTTGCGCCCCTCGCCAGGTACCGCCGCTTATGGCGCCGCCAAGGCTGGCCTGATTAACCTCAGCCAGAGTTTGGCCATCGAATGGGCGCCGAAAATCCGTGTTAACGCAGTGGCCTTAGGCATGGTGGAAACCGAGCAAAGCCATGAGCATTACGGCGGCGCCCAGGGCATCAAACAGGTCGCAAAAAGTATCCCGGCGGGGCGCATGGCGAGTCCTGCGGATTTAGCGAGTCTTTGTTTGTACTTGGATTCACCCGCAGCGAGTTACTTGAGCGGTGCTTGTATTCCTTTGCACGGCGGCGGCGAAAGCCCAGCCTTTTTAATGGCGGCAAAAAAAGGGGGATAGGCGTGAAGACAAAGGTTGCTCGGTTCATCGTCTTGCTCAGCCTATGTGCTTGCGAATCGATAGCGCCCATCGAGCATAATGGCAGCGAATGCTTTAATTTAGAAAACTGCGATATCGGTTTCATCTGCATCGGCGCGACGCCAAACTCGGCAGGGCTTTGTTTACGGCCGAGCCAGCCGCTTTGCGGCGATGGCTTGGTGCGTCAAGGTCTAGCCCTCGGCGAGCCCGGATACGAAGGCTGCGATGACGGCAATTTAAGCAATACTGACGGCTGCAGCAACGGTTGCGTATCGGCGCGTTGCGGTGATGGATTTATTCGCAACGATTTGGACCCGATGGTCGCCGGATTTGATAGCCCTTATGAGAATTGCGAAGATGGTAACTTAGTCGATGACGACGCCTGCACGAACCTTTGCCAGCGGGCGCGTTGCGGCGATGGAGTGTTGCGCAGCGGCCTGCAAGCCGGCGATTCGGGCTTTGAAGCTTGTGACGATGGCAACCTGGTCGGCGGTGATGCCTGCACGAGTTTATGCATGCCGGCGCGCTGCGGCGATGGCTTTGTGCAAACCGGCGTCGATGAATGCGATGATGGCAACCTTGAAGACCGTGATGCCTGTACAAATGCCTGCACTTTAGCGCGCTGCGGCGATGGCGTGGCGCGCGTTGATATCGCCGAGGGCGAGCCGGGTTTCGAAGTTTGCGATGACGGTAACGATGACGATTTAGATTCCTGTTCAAATGCCTGCCTCGGCGCCGCTTGCGGCGACGGCGTGGTGCAAGATGGTGAGAATTGCGACGACGGCAACCGCCAAGATGACGACGCCTGCGATAATTATTGCGGCGTTGGCATCGTGCAATTGCTGCTTGGGCAGACTTTTAGTTGCGCGTTGGTCGCTAATAGCGATGTGTATTGTTGGGGCTCCAATGAAAGTGGTGAACTCGGTCTAAATGATCGAATTAGCCGCGGCCGGGCCACAAAGTTGGCAGATTTAGGCTCCGTCGTGTCTTTGCATGGTGCTCAGAGCCGTGGCGTCTGCGCCTTGCTCGAGAATGGCGACTTGAATTGTTGGAGCCTTGGCTCAAACGGCGATCCCTTGCCTCAAATTCTTCCCTGGATAGAATCTGTCAAAGGCCTTGCTTTAGCAAACCGGCAAGCATGCGCAGTCAAACGCGACGGTTCAGTTTTTTGTTGGGATGGGCTTCATTTATCAGCCGGCGAAAATCTCGCCCAAATGGGCGGCCTAAGTAATATTGTCCAAGTCATTGGCCGCTACCAATCGTTTTGCGCTCTTGATATTAATGGCGCTGTTTACTGTTGGGGCGACAACGCTCATGGACAGCTTGGCGATGGCTCAACCGATGATCATTTAGACGCCCGAATAGTCGAGGGTTTAGCTCCGGTATCGGAATTGTTCGCCTTGCCGAATGCAGTTTGTGCTCAGGTGCGAAACCAGAGCCTTTGGTGCTGGGGTAAGCAAAACGTTGTACCTATAAACCTTCCTGGCCCGCATTTGAGACCCATTGAAATCCGAACCCTCAACGGAGTCAAAAGCATGGGCGGGTACCACGACTCGTCGCCCTGGGCATTGTTGAGCAACGGGTCCTTATGGCGTTGGAATCATAACGACCGTACCCCAAGGTTAAGGAGTCTTCCGAACTCGCCAGAGTTACTGCTCTATCAAAGTGGGTTTCAACATTTCTGTTGGGTGACTCAGACCCAAGAGGCGCATTGCAGCGGTGTGAATCGTTCGGGTCAGCTAGGAGTCGGTGTTCCGCCCTATCAACTTGAGCCCACCACTTTGGCCTTAAATATAGACTCCGTTGCACAATTCCGCAGCGGCGAAGTTAGCTGTGCTGTCGCCAGCGACAACCAAGTGACCTGTTGGGGTGATCACAATCGACTTGATGCCGCGGGGCGTCCTGAAGGCGCATTAACATATCGTGTTGAACGCAAGGTCGGCCTAAGTCCGGTGGGTCAAGTGAGCGTTTCGGGCGACGTTATCTGCGTTCGTCATGTAAATGGTCAGCTTAGCTGTTGGGGTGGTTATGGCCGAGGTCTACTCGGCCGGGGTAATGACGACTTTAGTTATGAAATAGGTTTTGTCGCCAACATCGACAGCGCCGAGCAAGTTGAGGTCTCAACGAGTCACGCTTGCGCTCGATTAGCTTCTGAGGGTGTTGTGTGTTGGGGGCGCAATTCGGATGGCCGGTTGGGGAACGGAACACTCGACAGCAGCAATATTCCCGTTCCGGTGCGCGATCTCACGCAGGTTGTCGACCTTGCTGTAAGCGCAGGGACAACTTGCGCATTAAAGCGTGACGGCTCGGTTTGGTGTTGGGGCTCCGATGGAGGAAACGGTTACCAATTAGGTCAAGGGGTGCGTCGCGACCCCTCAGCCTTACCAATTCAGGTTCAATCTATTGATTCTGCAAGTGTTTTACGCTCCAGCACCGGGGCGTTTTGCGTCGTCCAAGGCTTGCAGTTCGGTAACTGTTGGGGTTCCAGTCAGATATGGCGACGGGAGGACGAAATGAGAGCTATATTACCTGAATCACTTTTAGTCCTTACCGGCAGTTATTGGCACGGTGCAGCCATCGGCCTAGAAGGCAACCTTTGGACTTGGGGATATTCCCGAGTCGGTAATCAAGGACCTTTAACTCAAAGTGCTGGAGATTATATCCTCCCTCATTCGATCGAGGGCTTTGAATTGGCGAACGACGTTCAGGTCTATGGCGATAGTACCTGCATCCTAACCCAGAGCGGGCAAATTCAATGCGTCGGCCGTTTTCCTGACCCCGCCTATTATCACTTGCAAGACGCCACGCGCGTGGTGGGGTTGAATGGTTATCAAGTTCCGGAGGCGCCCTAAAATAGGCGGCGAGACCCCGGCGTTTTTAGCAGCGTCTCAACAGCGTTAGCGGCCTACTGAATCTCGCAAATAAAGCGATGCCCACGGGAACAGAGGTCGTCGTACCACCGGTCCTCGTTGCCATTTCGATAGCGAGCGCAACTCTCACCCCGGACGTTCGGCTCACCGTTTCTCCAAAACATGGCGTCGCTCGCCACCCCTACATAAGCGCCGCGGCCGTTTCCTCGACCATCCGGGTCCCTAAAGCCAAGCCAGAAGTCACCTCCCCAGCCGGTGTCTTCGGCGGCCGTGTTTAGGGCTCGGTTGTCGTCGCGGCTAAGTGGCGTGACCAGGTCGGCGCCTGCGTCTTGGCAATGGCCTCGGGCTTGGTCAAAGTTGTAGGCCAGGTTGCAGGCAAAGGTGAAGCGGGCTCGGCCGTTGGCGACCTGGATGCAACCCTGCGGCATCTCGCTTTCGCAAATGTTCGAGCAGCCATCGCCGTTGTTGTTGTTGCCATCGTCGCAAGTCTCGACATTGGCGCGGATATGCCCGTCGCCGCAGCGCGCCTCGGCGCAGGTGTTCAAACAGGCATCATTTTGGTTTTGATTACCATCGTCGCAGGCCTCGCCGTTGCCGACGATGCCATCGCCGCAGCTCGCTGAGCGGCAGGCGTTGGTGCAGGCGTCGCTGTCGTCGCGATTGCCGTCGTCGCAAGTCTCGACGCCCGCATGCACGATGCCATCGCCGCAAATCGCTATTCGGCAGTCGCCAAGGCAAGCGTCAGCTTGGGAATCGTTGCCGTCATCGCAGGCCTCGGCTTGCGGTTCACCTTCGGCTAGGTCGACGCGGCGAATACCGTCACCGCATACAGCTTGAGCGCAGGTGTCGGTGCAGGCGTCGTCGGCCGCGCTGTTGCCGTCGTCACAGGCCTCAAAACCGTCATCAGTTTCGCCGAGGTCTTGGCGCAAATTCCCATCGCCGCAAAAGGCGTTTTGGCATGCGTTTGTGCAGCCATCGACATCGCTGTCATTGCCATCATCACAGGCCTCAGCGTTGCTGATCAGCCCATCACCGCAGCTTGGCGGGGCGCAGAGACTGGTGCAGTCGTCGTTATCGTCTTGATTGCCGTCGTCGCAGCTCTCACCTTCTTGAACGATGCCGTCACCGCAGACTCCGCGGTGGCAGGCGTTGCTGCACCCATCCGCGTTATCATCGTTTCCATCGTCACAAATTTCTTGGTTCGAGACGATCCCATCACCGCAGCGCGGCGCAGCGCAGACCGAGGTGCAAAGGTCGCTCTCGTTGTCGTTGCCGTCGTCGCATTCCTCGTCACCGGATTCGATTCCATCCCCGCAGCGGGGTGGCGCGCAGACCGACGTGCAGTCGTCGTCTTCGATAAAGTTACCGTCATCACAGCTTTCGTCGCTCGATTGTAAACCGTCGCCGCAGCGCGGAAGATTGCAGGCAGTGCTGCAGTCATCGTCTTCACTGTCGTTGCCGTCGTCACAAAACTCGCCGCTGGCCAAAAGCCCGTCGCCGCAGCGCGGCTCTTGGCAGATGGAACTGCAATCATCGCTATCGTCCAAATTACCGTCGTCGCAGGTCTCGCCCTCTTGGATGATCGAGTCACCGCATTTGCGCGCCACGCAAAGGCCCAGGTCGCAGACCGAACCCTCGCCGCAGTCGATATCGGCTTCACAGCGAGAAAGTCCGTGGAATTCAGCTTGTGGGAGGCATGCCTGAAGGGCAACCGCGACAAGAAACAGGGAGGGTATTTTTAGCCTCATCTAAGCCTCGCGTTCAAAAGTCATACGGCACGTGAGCACACATTCGCCCTGTTGGTTCGTCAATCTAAGACCAATTTCACGCTTAGCGCCATCGCGGCTTGCGAGTTGCCCTTCGGATTTGAGCGTATCACCGGGCCAAACCATGGCGCTAAAACGAAACGCCGTTTGGCGAACACTTTCAGGCCCAAAAAGCTCGGCAGCCCATAAACTAATGGCCCCAGCGGGGTACATGCCAACGACTAAAGGCGCTTTATAACCGGCTTTCCGTGCAAATTCTTCGTCATGATGCACCGGCTGAAAATCGCCGCTAGCGCCTTGATAACGGACAATATCACTGCGGCTTATAGGTCCTAAGCAAAATGAATCGGGCAAGGAATCACCGACTTTGAGCTGCCAAACGTTCATGAGGTTTCTTCTGGGAATTCGATGGCGCGCATCGTTGCGCTGGCGCGCAGGACTCCAAAGTCATCGTGAAAATCCGTAACAACATCGACAAAGGTTAAGACCTTTCCTTGGCGATTTGTTTTTTCGTAAATGCGCTCCACCCGACTCTGGCCAGCAAGCTTTTCACCGACCTTTGGAGGGGGTCCGTGATAAGTGAAAATTTGCTCGGCATGCACCGACCGTGCGGGGTCGAAGGCGACGTTTCGTTTGACATCGGCACTCTCGGTTCGCGCTTCCCAAAAGAAGGCAGAGGTCAAAAATGTCGGAGCAATATGGGCGCTTGAATGACTCCAAAGCCGAGTTTCACCGTGCAAGCTTTCAATGAATTCGAGCAACTTTCCTTGTTCGAGCGGCATCTCAAAACGCGCTCCCGACAAGCCTTCAACCGCGGCGACCACCGGCTAAGCTCGCTGACTCGAGACGCTGATCGTCTCGCCGGTCATATAACTGCTCAAATCGCTGGCCAAAAAGACGATTACATTCGCCACTTCCCAGACTTCGGCGGGGCGCCCGAAAGCCTCTTTGGCGGCCAGTTCGGCGAGCAGTTCATCGCTCGTCACTTTAGCGAGAAAGGGGTGCATCGCCAGGCTTGGAGCCACCGCATTAATACGCAACCCGTATTCGGCGGCCTCAAGAGCGGCGCAGCGGGTTAAGGCCATCACACCCGCCTTAGCGGCAGCATAATGAGCCTGTTCTTTTTGGGCCCTCCAGCCGAGCACACTAGCGTTGTTGATGATCGTCCCGCAGCCTCTGGGCTGCATGTGATTGAGGGCCGCCCGCAGGCAGCGAAGAGTACCGGTCAGCGTGACATCCAGCGTACGGCTCCACGCTTCATCGCTCATTTCGGCAACTCGAGCGCTACCGCCTAGCCCGGCGTTGTTGACCCAGATATCGATGCCTTCAAAGGCCACCTCGGCGGCGCTTACGAGGTTTTGAACCTGATTTTCTTGGGTGACATCACAGACCTGACTATACACCTTTCCCAAACCGAGTTCGGTGAGGCTCTGAGCGGCTTGCGCTAGCCGTTTTTCGTGGTGATCCGAGATCAAAATATCGGCACCTTCTTCGACGCAGCGCTTGGCTGTTGCAAAGCCAATTCCAGTGCCCGCTGCGGCCGTGACGACCACGGTCTTGCCGCTCAGGAGGTTGTGGCTTTTGGGGTAATTCATGAATCGTCTCTCCACCGGTCTTTCGGTAAACCTAGGCCTCGTTCGGCGATGATGTTGCGCTGAATCTCGTTTGACCCAGCGTAGATGGTGTCGGCTCGGCTGAACAAAAATAAGCGCTGTAAACTGCTCAGGTCATAGCCTTCGCCCACCAGGTCGCCGTCGCAGCCCAGCAGGTCCATGGCTAATTCGCCCAAGTTTCGATGCCAGTTTGACCAATACAGTTTTGAGGTCAGGGCAGGGGCATCGAGTTGGCCGCTCGCCATCCCGTCGAGCATGCGCAAACTCGACCAGCGCATAGCGAGTAGTTCCATCTGAGCTTGCGCTAAGCGCATACTGATCTCGTTGTTTTTAAGCAGCCCACGATCTGCGGCTGCGCCGCGGACTTGCGCTAGTTCGTTGGTGAACTGAAGTTGTTGAGCCAGGGTGGAAGAGCCGCGTTCAAAAGCCAGCGTCGCCATGGCGATTTTCCAGCCCTCACCGGGTTCTCCGACGATGCAAGTCGCGTCGGTGCGCGCGTCGTCGAAGAAAACTTCATTAAAATCACCCTCGCCGGTGGGTTGGATGATGGGGCGAATATCAACGCCAGCCTGTTTCATCGGCACGAGCAAGTAGCTTAGCCCGGCATGGCGCGTTGATGATGCTTCTGTGCGCGCCAGAACAAAGCACCAGTCGGCGCGCTGCGCATGGGAGGTCCATGTTTTTTGCCCGTGCAGGCGCCATTGTCCGTTGACCAGCTCAGCCCGGCAGCTCACCGCCGCCAAATCGCTGCCCGCTCCGGGTTCAGAATAGCCCTGGCACCAAAGCTCTTCAACCGCCGAGATCTTCGGAAGGAAGCGCTTTTTTTGTTCCTCGTTGCCGCAGGCGATGAGTGTGGGACCAAGCAACCCTTCGCCAATATGCCCCAAGCGGCCCGGAGCGCGAGCTTTGGCGTATTCTTCAAAGAAAATGACTTCTTGCATGAGCGTTAGGTCTCGGCCGCCAAAGGCTTTTGGCCAGCTTAGGCAATTCCAATTGTTGGCAGAGAGGTGGCGCTCCCAGGCTAAGCGCTCGTCGAACAAAGCATCCTCGTCGCCCGCTCCGCCGCGGCCACGCAGGGCTGCAAAACGACCCGTGAGCAGTTGCTCAAGGGAACCACGAACCTGAGCCCGGAATTCGTTTTCTTGATCGCTAAAGCGAAGGTCCATGGTCAGCGCTCCTGTTCCGTAGCCAGCAGGTCGGCAGCGCGCAGGAGGTGCTGCCGCTCATCGCCGAGCAGGTTGGCGTTGGCGCGGGCGCGTTTGAAATACAGATGCGCCGAATGTTCCCAAGTAAAACCGATACCACCATGAATCTGAATGTTTTGTCCGGCACAATGCAGACTCGCCTGAGTCGCCAGGGTCTGCGCACAACTGGCGGCGAAGGGCAGGTGTTCGTGGTCGTGATCGGCGCAAAACACCGCGAACAGACTCGCCGATCGCGCCGCTTCGAGCTGGGTTAGCATGTCGGCCAACATATGCTTGATGGCCTGGAAACTACCAATGGTGCGCCCGAATTGGCGCCGAATTTTCGCGTAATCAAGGCTTTGGTTGATGCAGGCCTGTGCTAGTCCGACCTGTTCAAAGGCGAGAGCCGCCGCCGCCCGGTCAAGGGTAGATTGCAAGAGCGCTTCGGCGGCCTGGCCGCATGCGATTAGGGCGCTCGCGGGGAGTTCGAGTTGGTCGGCGCTGAGCCTCGCCTGGCCGCGCGTTTGATCGAGCGTTCCGAGTGCATCGACGCGCAGTTTTTGGGCATCGATCAGCAACAGTAACAACTCACCTTCGGCATCTTTCGTGGCCACGATCACCTGATCTGCCTGGGCGCCGTGCGGCACATGGCCCCAGCTCCCGGAAACGCAAAACCCGCTGCTCGTCGCTCGGGTTTGCGCTTTAATGCTCGCAAGGTTCCAAGCCTCGCCGGGCGCGTTGATGGCGAGCGTTGCCTGTTCGCTGCCACTCGCCCAGGCCGGTAGGTGTTGGAGTTTTAGGGTTTCCGCGGCGCTGCGGTTGAGTAGGTCACAAGCCAGCATAGCGTGCGCAAAAAACGGTGAGGGCAACAAGCACTCGCCCAAGGTTTCGCAGAGCCCGCCCATGGCGACAATACCCATGCCGGCACCATCAAAGCGTTCGTCGATCAGGATGGAATTGAGCCCCATTTCGCAGAGCGACTGCCACAAGGCTTGGTCGTAACCTTGCTCGCTTTGGATTGCTTTTAAAGTCGCCTCGCCGCCGCCATTTCGCTGGTCGAGCGTTCGCAACATGGCGCGCAGTTCTTGCACGTCTGCATTCCAGGAAAAGTCCATCTAGCCAGCCGCCTTCTGGCTAATCATTTTATTGATAACCCTTGGGATATTGAGCCACAGAAGTTGCTCCGGCGTGATTAAAGGTTTGCCGCTGTTGAGCAAGGCGGCCGATAGGTTGCGTTTAGGGTCGGCCCAAACGAGCACATTGGTAAAGCCTAGATGACCAAAAGCTTGTTCACTGCGCGGCCCGAAGGGGCTGAGCAGGGGGTTACCCAGCATAAACCCTAGGCCGTAGCTGATCGGTAATTTAATCACCGAATCGAACTCAGTAAAATGTGTGGGTGCAATCGCTCGAGCTACCGTTTCAGGGGCGAAGATTCGTTGGCCATCCAGCTCGCCGCCACAGCGTAGCATCTCAAAGTATCGGCAGGCTTCGTTAGCGGTTGCAAAGATGTTGGCCGAAGGCACTACAGCGTCCAAAAAGCGTGCGTCGCTTGTGACTTCGCAAACCTCCTTGACCCCCATGCCCAAAGCCTTTTCGAGGAGCTTTGAAAGGGGGTAGATGGTCGGTGGCCCGGTGAAGGTGTCGACTGCGGCTCGTTGGCGATGTTCTTGCGTTAAGCCGTAATTCATCAAGCTCATGCCCAAGGGCTCGCAGACCCATTTTTTTTGTAGTGTTCGTGCCGATTTACCGCTGACCTCGCGCATCATTTCGCTCAGAATATAGCCTCCGGTTAGCGCATGGTAGGCCAGGTTTTTACCGCTCGTGCTGCTCATCTTTAAATCGCCCAATGCGGCGCGAATATAGGCGTGATCCTCTAGTTTATCGAGGTTGATAGCGCCGTTGACATGCGGCAGGCCAGCGCGGTGGCTGAGCACATGGCGCAAGGTGATGTCGCATTTTCCCGGCGCATCGAACTCGGGCAATATCGTAGCCACCGGTGCGTCGAGTTTGAGCAGCCCGCGCTCGACAAGACCGTGAGCCAACATGGCGGTAATCGGCTTGCTCGCGGAGAACAGGTTAAAGGGCGTGTCCGGGCTCGCTTCTATGCGCTCGGTCCCCGGCGCGTCATCAGGTCCGTTGCCGCGAGCGTGACCCACTGCGCGGTCTAAAACGACCTTGCCGTGAACCCGTAAACAAAGCGCCATCGCCGGCTGAAGGCCGAGCCGGTAATAGGCCAAAACGGAGTCCCAGATCGCTTCGATAGTTTCTTGTTTTAGTCCTACTTCTTGGGCCGGAACCTCTCGATCAGAGCGCCGAGTCCGGGCGGGGGTTTCAATCTGGCGCAGGCGTCTAATCAGCATGTTCAGGCGTTCAGAGGGCGCAAAAACTCGAGCAGCGCTGCGTTCACGGCCTTGGCTTGCTCGACAATGGGCGCATGAGCGGCGTCGGCGATGCGCACCAGCTGAGCGCGTTCGCCGAGGTGTCGCTGCAGGCGCTCCCCCAATTCGGGAGGGAACAAGCGGTCGTGTTCTCCCCAGACAATGAGCACCGGCTGGTCGGTTTTATCATCACGAGCCGGTTCGTCGAGATAGGCCACGAGGTCGTTGAGTAAAGCTTTGCGCGCATCGACATGCTCACAGAACAAAACGCGATGCGCATCGGCCCAGGCGAAGCGCGGTACGGGAGGTGGTTTATGGAAGGCCAGTTTCATCAAACGGGGCATCTCTTTGGCCCCTGCTGGAACCATCATGGGTACCATGTCCGGCAGCTCAAAGCGCGCCAATAACTCGTGATAATCCTGCTTGTTCATAACCGTCGCCGGGCAGTCGATCAGCGTTAAGCTTTGCACCATTTCCGGGCTGTCGTTGGCCAGAAGATAGGCGATAAACCCGCCGTACGAGATGCCCGCAATATGCACCGGAGCAGAGCCGGTTTGGCGAATTAACTGGCGTATAGTTTCGCTTTGAACCTGCAAACTTGGCTCCAGGTCACCGCCGTCGCTTTGACCA
>JAPKCE010000032.1 GCA_028823075.1 Myxococcota bacterium | reverse complement strand
CACAGCGCGTGGTACAGGCGTCGCTGTTAAGCATATTTCCGTCGTCGCAGCGCTCGACGCCCGCGTGAACAATGCCATCGCCGCAACGCGCCGGTTCACAGCGCGTGGTACAAGCGTCGGTGCTAATCATGTTTCCGTCGTCGCAGCGCTCGACGCGTTCATGAACAAAGCCGTCGCCGCAACGCGCTGTTTCGCAGTCCATTGTGCAGGCGTCGGTGTTGACGCGGTTTCCGTCATCGCAAGCTTCAAACCCAGGCTCGCCTGGGCGTAGATCGCTTCGTAAAATAGAGTCACCGCAGCGCGCCACGACGCAGACGTTGGTGCAGATGTCCGCATCGATCGCGTTACCGTCGTCGCAGGCTTCATAACCGGCCTCGAACTCGCCTAGGTCGATGCGTCGGATGCCATCACCGCAGCGGGCTGGCGTGCAATCGTTGCGGCAGGCATTGCGCTCTTCGACGTCGCCGTCATCACAGACCTCGACCCCCTCTTGCACTAAACCATCTCCACAGCGCGCCTCTTCGCAGCGGGTTGAGCAGGCATCGGTGTTAATTTCGTTACCGTCATCGCAGCTTTCAAAGCCGCGCTCGCCTTCGGCTAGGTCGACGCGCAAAAACCCGTCCCCGCACCGCGCTGTTTCGCAGCGCGTCGTACACCCATCAAAGTTATCGGCGTTGCCGTCGTCACAAGAGTCGAGCGGGTCGACGATCCCGTTGCCGCAGACCTCAAGGCCGCAGATCGCCGAGCAGCCGTCGGCAGCATCCAAGTTTCCGTCATCACAGCCTTCAAAGCCAGCGTCGCCTTCGCCCAAATCGAGTCGTAAAAAACCGTCGCCGCAGTTGGCGACGATGCAACCGTTGGTGCAGGCGTCATTGTCGCGGCGGTTGCCATCGTCACAAGCTTCGCCTTCGTCGGTGATGCCGTTGCCGCAGACTTCGCGCAGGCAGCTCGGCGCGCAGCCGTCGCCACCGATTTCGTTGCCGTCGTCGCATTCTTCAAAGCCATCGGCGCCCCATTGCAGACCGCTGCGCAACAGCCCGTCGCCGCAGCGAGCAACGCGGCAGCCCGCAGTACAGGCATCCGATTCCACAAGGTTTCCGTCGTCGCAGTCTTCGATCATGCTGCCATCTTCGTTCATATCAAGGCGAAGAATCCCATCGCCGCAGATGCCGACCACGCAGAGGTTGGTGCAGGCGTCTTCGTTGGTTTCGTTCGCGTCATCGCAAAGCTCGCCCGGGCCGATCAGTCCATCGCCGCAAACCTTCGGGCGGCATTCGTCGCATTCATCGTCGGCCTCGTCGTTTCCATCGTCGCAACCTTCGTTTAATCCCACGACGCCGTCGCCGCAAACCTGCACCGTACAGTCGTTTTTGCAGTCGTCGCCTTGAATGTCGTTACCATCATCACAGTCTTCAAAACCTTCGTCGCCTTCGTTCAGGTCGCTGCGCACAACGCCATCGCCACAGAGTGCTGCCAAACAGCTGCTCAAACAGCTGTCGTCATCGAGGATATTACCATCATCGCAAGCCTCAAAGCCGAGCAGGTCCTCACTCAGGTCCACGCGCAAGACCCCGTCGCCGCAACGTGCTAAAACACAGCCGTTTAAGCAGCCATCGCTGTCTTCTGTATTTCCGTCATCGCAGCTTTCGAAGTCCATCTCACCAAAGCTTAAGTCGGAGCGCGTGACGCCATCACCGCAGAAGGCTAGATCACAACTGTTTGTGCATTCATCCGTGTTGTCTTCGTTTCCGTCGTCGCAGTTCTCGCCCGCTTCAATGGCCTCATTGCCGCAGTTCGAGATGCGTTCTCGCACCATCACATCGGCGTCGTTACAGGAAGCTTGAGCGAGCATACCAACAAGAAGTGCAACAAAAACAGATCGCAGAAACATAGCAAACCCCCTTGAGATGGCCGACGCAATTAAGCGGCAGGTTACGCCACACTAGCAGGCCTGCAAGGCAAAATTCTACTGTTCGTCGCGGGAGCCTTCTTCATCTGCCTCGGCGGCACCACAATTTGAGCTTGGTAGGGGAGGCAATTCGATGGGGCGGTAGGGCCTCTCACCCTGGCGGGCTAGGGCGGCTCTGCCTTTTGAATCGGGATGGCTGGAGAGCAGAGTGGGCATCTTGCCGCCTTTTCCGGCTTCGAGGGCGAAGGTCTCGAATATGCTGGCCATACCCTCGGGGTCGATACCGGCTTCGACCATTAATACTCGGCCTAAAACATCGGCTTCGGTCTCCTGGTCGCGGCTATGCGAGAGCATTAGGAGATCCATGCCGGTGCCGGCTAGCATGGATAAATCGCTACCACCGAAGGCCAGGCCCATGAGAACCTGAACCCCCAACGAGCCGACCATACGTTGCATGCCGTGGCGCTGCTCGGAGTGGATAATTTCGTGGGCGATCACCCCGGCCACCTCTTCCGGGCGTTCGGCGACACGAAAAAGGCCGCGATGAACACCGACCCAGCCACCGGGTAGGGCGAAGGCGTTGGGCGTATCATCGTCGATAACATGCCAGCGGTATTCAAAAGCTTCGCCCTGGACTTGCTCAACGAGTTTTGGACCCACCTTTTTAAGCCAGGTTTCCATGGCGCTATCGCGGCAAGGATTGTCCTCATCGACCATGCTCTTAATGGCCCATTCGCCGACCTGATCATCCCAGTGGCGCGGCAGATAGGGCGTCAGTTGGCCGGCTCCGCTGGTGACACCAAACCAGATGGCGCCGAGCAGTACGGCGGTGCCTAGGGCGATCAGTCCCAAGCTACCCACTAGGCTGCCGGTTCCTCCGCCAAAACCTTCGGAGCTTGCTGGTCGCGACATCGTTTTACGCCCTCGTCTTTGGCCCTCTTCCCATGCCGCAGCAGTGGCGTTACAGGCAAGCTCGCAAGGAGGAACGCTAGTGCAGACCCAAATTGAACATCAGCCGAGTTTCGCGTGGCTCAAAGTGCAGCTTGAGCCGGGTGAAGTGATCCAGGCCGAAGCGGGTGCGATGGTCACCATGACGCCCGGGTTGCCTATGGAAACAAGGCTTAATTCGGGCACCGGAGGGGTCGGCCGAAAGATCGTCGCCTTCTTCGTCGCTTTGGTGCGCAAGTTCTTAGGTGGTGAGACTTTCTTCGTGAATCGGTTCGGCGGTGAAGGCGGCGGCGAGGTGGTTTTAGCACCTGCGCTTTCGGGCGACATCATGCGCATCGCCATGACCCCGAACACCCCGCCTTTGATTATCCAAAGCGGCGCCTATTTGGCGAGTACGGGTGATATTGACACCAAACTGAAATGGGCAGGCCTGCGCGGCTTGTTCGGCGGCGAAGGCCTGTTCTTTATGGAATGCTCCGGTAACGGCGAGCTCTTCCTCAACAGCTACGGCGGCATCATCGAGGTAGCCTGCGAGGGCAGCTACATCGTCGATACGGGACATATCGTCGCCTTTGACGCAGATCTTAATTTCAAAGTCACGACGCCTGGCGGCGGAATGCTCGGCTTCTTAGGAAGCGGCGAAGGCCTGGTTATGGAATTCAAGGGCCAAGGCCGTATTTGGATTCAAAGTCGCAACCTTAGTGCATTGGTGAGTTGGGTCTCGCCGATGCTGCCGACGTAAGGAAAAACATGGATATTGAAGTCAAATACCGCCCCGCTCACAGCTTGGGCGTCGTCACGATGAGCCGAGGCGAGTCGATCACCGCTGAAGCCGGCGCCATGGTCACCATGAACGATCGCGTGCAGTCGACTACCAACGCTCGCGCCGGTAAAAAAGGCGGTCTATTTAAATCGCTGAAGCGCTCGCTTCTCACCGGTGAATCCTTTTTCACCAACACCTTCAGCGCCCGAGATGAAGGGGCGGAAGTGACCATAGCGCCGAGCCTTTGCGGTGATATGATGGTTCACGACCTGAGCTCTTCCGATGATCTCATGATTCAGTCGACCAGTTACCTCGCTAGCGATTCGTCAATCTCTCTCGATACGCAATGGCAAGGAATGAAGGCTCTGTTTTCAGGCGAGAGCTTCTTCTTCCTAAAGGCGACGGGTGTTGGGCAGGTCGTGATGTCGGCCTTTGGCGGCATGGAGGTGATCGAGCTCGACGGCGACCTCATCGTCGACACGGGACACCTCGTCGCCTTCACCTCGGGCATCTCTTACCGCACAACCAAACCGGGTTCGTCTTGGTTGCAGGCCTTCTTTAGTGGTGAGGGCATCGTGTTGCATGTCAGCGGCAAAGGCAGGCTCTATCTGCAATCGCGCAACCCGAGCGAGTATGGACAAGCCGTCGGTCGCAAGCTGCCGGCAAGGGAGGGCTGAACATGAAAACTGAAATGCTTCAAAAGCCTGATTTTGGAATATTAAAAGTCGTTTTCGAGGCTGCTGGCGAGAGCATCGTTTGCGAGAGCGGCGCCATGGTTAGCCGGTCGACGGGCATCCACATGAAGACCAGCATGCGCGGCGGTTTATTAGCTGCCGCAAAGCGCAAACTACTTGGCGGCGAGTCCCTGTTTCAAAATGTTTTTACGGCGACGGACGCTGGGCAAGAGATCTATTTAGCGGCGGCACCGGAGGGTGATTTGGAGCGCATGGAACTGCAAGCGGGTGACGAGTTTTACCTGCAAAGCGGAGCCTATCTAGCCAGCGATGCAAACCTCATTTTGGACACGAAATGGGGCGGCGTTAAGGGGCTCTTCGGTCCCGGCATGTTCCTTATCAAAGTCGTCGGCCCCGGCACCGTCTGGTTTAATAGCTACGGGGCGCTGCACGCCATCGACGTGAATGGCCAGTTCACTTGCGACAACGATCATGTGGTCGGCTTTGGTCCTGGGCTCGATTATAAAATGCGTGCTTTCGGCGGTATGAAAGGGTTCTTCTTCAGCGGTGAAGCTTTTGTTTGCGAGTTCAATGGGCAAGGGCGGCTTTATGCTCAGACCCGACGAGGGCCCAACCTCGCAAGTTTCTTGCATCCGTACCGGCCGGTTCAAAAGAGTTCGGACTGACCCTGATGAAGTTCGGACCCGTCCAAGTTGATGTCGTCGAGGATGGCCGTTTTGGTTTGGATGGCGGTGCCATGTTCGGCATCATTCCGCGCCCCTTATGGTTGCGCAGCGATCCGCCGGACGAGGCCAACCGCATTGAGATGGCGCTGCGCTGTTTGCTTATTCGATACGATGATAAGGTCATCCTTATCGATAATGGCATGGGTGAGCTTTGGAACGAGCGTCAGCTCGAGCAATTCGCAGTAGATCGTCGCCGTGTGCCCGGGCTGCTCGCCAACTTGCAGCGTTTGGGTGTCGATCGTCACGAGGTAACCGACATGCTGCTCACCCATTTTCATTTCGATCATAACGGCGGCACGGTGATGGCCGATGGCTCGCTCACCTTTCCCAACGCCCAACATCATGGCTCGGCGGTTAATTACGCCTTGGCGCTCGACCCTTCTCCCAAAGACGCCGGTAGTTTTCGCCCCCAAGACCGCCAGGGTTTGGTGGTGGGCGAGAACCTTGAATTGCATGACGGACCATGGAGCTTCGGGCCTTATCTCGATATGTTGATTAGCGACGGTCACACCCAAGGCATGAACTTGCCGCGCTTGCGCGCTGGCGGTGAAACCTTGGTTTATTGTGCTGATTTGGTGCCGACTTCGAGCCACCTTCACCTGCCTTGGGTGATGGGTTACGACTGTCACCCCGTGACCACCATCGAAGAGAAAACCGACCTGCTGGCAAAGGCAGAAGCCGAGCAGTGGATCATCGTTTTTGAGCATGACCCCGAGATTGACGCCTGCCGCCTGGTCAAGGACGAGCGCGGGCGGTATCGCCGGGGTGAGGTGATCGATCTGGGCGGTCAAGCTCGCAGCTGGGGATAGCGCGTGGCCGACGAATCGGGCGAAAAAACAGAAGACGCCTCACCGCATAAACTGCGTGAGGCGCGCAAAAAAGGCCAAGTCGCCAAGAGTACCGATTTCACCACCGGAATCGTTTTCGGTCTCAGCATTACCGTCCTCTTCCTCACCTTGCCGGGCATCGGTAACGACCTAAAAGCCTTTGTCGTTCGTTGCTTCAGCCTAGGTCTAGAATCCCCCGGTGCGGCGACCATCAGCCTGCTTATGAGCGAAGCGCATGGCTTGATCTTAAGCACCATCATGCCCTTGCTCGGTGTTGCGGTTGCCGCGGCGGTCATCGGTAATTTCATGCAGTTCGGCTTTATGTTCACCACGAAGCCGTTGCAGCCGGAGTTGAAAAAGATAAATCCGGTTCAAGGCGCCAAGAACCTAATCTCCAAAAAGAAGCTGATGCAGATGGTGCTCAGCATCCTCAAATTTGCGGTGGTCGGTTATCTGGTCATGGACGAGATGGGTGGCTCCATGAAAAACGTGGTGCGCGCCGGCTTGGTTGGGGTTGAGGCTGGCGCTGCTGAGCTTTGGAAAATCTGCCTCATTCTTTGTATCAAAGTGGCGGCCTTTCTGTTCGCCGTCGGCGTGCTCGACCGCTTTTGGCAGATGCATGTTTTTGCCAAAGAGCAGCGCATGTCGAAACATGATGTGAAACAGGAGTATAAGCAGACCGAGGGCGACCCCCATATCAAGGGGCAACGTAAGCAACTCGCCGAAGAACTCTTAATGCACGGTTCGATCGAGGACGTGAAGAATGCGGATGTCGTGGTGGTGAATCCCGAACATATTGCTGTGGCTTTACGCTATAACGATGACGAAGAGGGCGCCCCGCGTCTGATGGCTAAAGGCCAGCGCGTGATGGCTGAGAAGATAAAAGAGGTGGCGCGGCAATTCGGTGTTCCGATTATGCGCAATGTGCCGCTGGCCCACGCCCTGCACGATTTGGACATTGGCGAAGAGATTCCCGAAGAGCTTTATGAGGCGGTCGCGGAAGTGCTCAATTTTGTGTATGAGCTTGAAAGCCAGGAAGCGGAGCGGCGTAAACGACGATGAACAAGCGGGTTGGGTCGAGCACAGTAGGTGGCGGTTGGGGTTTCCCGACGCAGCGCGCCGGTGTCGGCGGCGACAATAAAGTTCGCAAATCTGGGCCCGCCAGTTTTGACCCGCGCACAGCGCCTCTACCCGAACAAGGAGTAATTGAACGCATCGACCCCGACCAGCGGCGTCGGCAGATGGTTTGGGAGCTCGAAGAGGACCTACCGAGCCCGGCGCGCTTTGCTCAATTGATGGCTGAATTCATGGCCTGTGCACAGCGTGGCGATGGCGATGATGAGCTCGACGAAAGCCGCCTCAACGCAAATGAAAAAGAGCGTCTTAATCGCATGCTCGCCGACGAGGCCGCGCTTATCGAGATGATGCGCCGTACCGAACGCTTACGCTTAGAGGTACGAGCCCGAGCGGTCAGCGAGCGCGCATCATGAGCGTCATCAGCGATTTGCTGGCGGGCAAAACAACGCTCGCCGAGCTGCGAGGCTACAAGGCGCAAGCGCTCGATGCACTGTGCCACGATGCGCTGGCCCTGTACGAGAACGGCCGCAGCGACGAGGCGATGGTCATGTTGCGCGGCTTGCGAGCCTTGAACCCATCTCATCCCGTTGTACTGCGCTTGCTCGGCCTAATGCTCACCGAGCAGGGAGCCCACCAAGAGGCCTTAAGTAATTTGACGGATGCTTTAAGAGCTCGGCCAAGCGACGCACGGCTGCGCGTGGCGAGGGCTCAGTTACGTCTTCAACTGGGCGACGGGCAGGGCGCCGGAAGCGATTTACGCATTGCCTGTGACCAGGCCGCCGGGGCAGGTGGCCAACATGCTGCATTATTCCTGAAGAAAATTTTGGCTGAGGCCGCAACCTAACCCTGAGTCATGCCGATACCGCATGTGAAGACAAACAAACCCCGGGCTTTGAAACGCCCAACGTGAAGGAGAACACAATGGTTATCGGAGCCAATTCCATGGGCACCAATCTGAATCGTATGCTGGATAGCCTCGGCTACCCGGATATGGTCGGTGACCTTCGAGGCGCGCAAGTCGATATGATGACCGGCAACCTGGCAGGCGCTTTGCGCAACATGCGGGATGCTTTTTCGGGTCTTCCCACCCAAGGCTTCGAAGCGATGCTCGGCCAAATGCCGGAACCCTTCAGCATGCAGAGCCCTCGCCGAGGCCTCGGACGTAGTCGCTTACTGCACAGCAATACCTACAGCAATGGCATGGGCAGCAGCCGCACCGAGGTCCGTGACCTCGCCATGGGTCGTAGCCGAGGAGCCGCTCGTTCGCTGGAAAGTGCGATCATGCGCAACCCGGCTTTCCGTAACCGTATGGAAGGCCTCATCGGCGGTCGCATCCTGCTCGACGGTCGCGCCGACGGTAAGATCACCGTGGTCAAGCAACAGCGTGGTATGGTTCCTCCGAATGTTGGCTTTGGCATGACCGCTGGTATGGCTGCCATGAACCCGCTTGCCGGCACCTTGTTCGGTTCGCTGGCTCGCATGGATCAAGAGCTCGGTCAGATGATTCAGGGCGTTGGCAAGAAAATTGGCGACACCCTAATGGGTCAACAGGGCACCGGACAGCGCGATATCGGCGAACTCGTCGGTCCCAATGCTTCCATCGAAGATCGCCTTGCGGCCTTCCTCTTCACCCAGATGAAAGAGGCTGATAAAGACCTCGAAGGTCTGATGAGTAAGTACAAAGCGCTCGGTGATAAGAAGAAGAAGAAAAGCGGCGGCCTCTTTGGCGGCATCAAGAACATGTTCAAGGGCATTGGCTCGAAGCTCTTCCAAGTTGGCGGTGGCATCCTCGGCGGCATGGTCGGCGGCCCTCTGGGCGCTAGTCTCGGTCAAGGCATCGGCGGAGCGGTTGGCTCGAGTGTCATGGGCGGCGGCAAGAAAGCCGAAGGCGGTGGCGATAAAGAGCACAGCAAGTCCGTGTTGAACTTCAAGATTCAGCAAGCGATGAACAAGCGCAAAGAGATGCACGATCTGATCTCGAACATTCTCAAGACCATGCACGACATGAGCATGACTTCGATTCGCAACATCCGCTAATCGATCGCTTTGAGAAAACCGAACAACGCCCGGGCTGGTCCTGGGCGTTGCTCTTTTTTAGGCCTTTCTTTAGCGCATTTGGCTTTGGGCGATGGCAATCCAGGCATCGCCGCGCAGGCGCCACAGACAGAGTAGCGCTCGAGCGCCGATCCAGGCCGTCATCGCCCACCACAAGCCGGCCAAGTTGTCGCCGCTGAACCAGAGCGCCACCGGGAAGACCAGCAGGCTGGCGAAGGCCATCTGCTGCGCCAGAAATTTGAGATCGCCGGCACCCTTTAACAGCCCATCGGCGACAAAGGCCAAGCTCGCTGGAAAGGTCTGTACGCACATCGGCAGCAGCACGCTGACGAAGGCGGCGGCGGCAATACCATCGAGCCCGAAAAGGCCTGGCAGCAGCTGCCAAGCGACAAGCATTAGCGCGCAGAGCCCCAGCGCCAGGACGCCACTAGCGGCGATTAATCGCCAAGCGAACTGGCGCGCTTTAACAATGGCGCCAGCGCCGAGCAGGCGGCTACCAAAAGCCAGCCCGGCATGGGCGAAACCATCGAGTAAGAAGGCGAGTAAGAGCCAGAGTTGCAGCGCTAAACCTTGCGCCGCCAAGTCGCTGGTGGAAAACCCCTCGGCCACCAGCGAGCCGCCGATGAGCACGCCGTTGAGCAACAGTCCGCGCCATAATGCCATGCTACCGAGGCGCGCCGAGAGCTTGGTCATGGGGTTGAGTTTAAAATGGCGAACGGCACGGATACCGCGTTTTAATGCCCAGCCTTTCCAAGAGCTAATCGGTACCATAGCGAAGCAAACGGCGATGGCAGGGGATATCGCTGAAGCCAGTGCTAAACCGCTTAACCCCCAGCCAAAGCCCCAGACGAACAGGGCGTTCAGGCTGGCGTTGGCGACCAGCGCCACGAGCATCACAGCGATGGGTGTGAAAACGGCAGCAAAGCCGGCGCGCAAAATGCCAAAGACAACGAAGGCGCAGATCTCGAAGGGCAGCCCTAAAAGGCGGACCTGCAAATAATGGCGGGCTCCCGAGCCGGTCGCTTCGCTTTGGGTCAGCAGCATGACACCTTCGCCGAGGATGAGAGCAACGGGGACCATGGCGATGAGGCCGATGAGGAAGGCCAGCGCCAACACCTCGCCGTTGAGTCGGCGCGCTTGCTCGTTGTCGCCGCTGCCGCGCAGGCGGCCGAGAATTCCGGGGAACCCACCGATGAGCTGGCCACTAATCCAGCCCACCGAGCTGGCGAGGCCGCCGCCAAGCGCCAAACAAGCGAGGTCTTGAGTCGAGATATGGGCCGCAAAATAGGTGTCGATTAGCGAGATTAATGGCTGGATGGCACCACTGATGATGCTGGCGGCGATGAAGGCTACCGGTAGAGCCTCGCTTGGCTTGGTCATGCTAATGCTCCGCTTCGCGCCGTGGGTTGGCCCGCTCATCTGCTCCGAGTCAATACAGAGGGGTTGCGCATGAGGCCATATCGGCGTCTGTTGGCGCTATGATCTCTGCTCTTCTTCTACTTCTTTCTCTCGACGCGGGTCATCAGCCTTTGGTTGATGGCGGACCTGCGCTGGTGAGCCCGGGTTCTGCGCTCGTCGGCTTGACGCCAGCGCCGGTGGCGCATGGCCCTTTGCTCACGGTCAGGCTTGAGGGTGGTATTACCACGGTGGCTGCCGAGTTTTTGCTCGAGGCTATCGAGCAGGCACAGGAGAAGCGGGCTCAGGCCTTGATTATTCAGCTCGATACGCCGGGCGGCTTGCTCGCAGCGACGCGCGAAATTGTCTCAGCGTTCTTAAACTCCGACGTGCCGATCGTCGTTTGGGTGGGGCCTTCGGGTGCGCGCGCTGGGTCGGCCGGCGTGTTCATCACCATGGCTGCGCATGTCGCGGCGATGTCACCGGGTAGCAACATCGGTGCGGCCCACCCGGTCTCGGCGATGGGCGGTGATATCGAGGGTGATATGGCCAAAAAGGTGACTAACGACACCGTCGCTTGGGCGCGTTCCATCGCTGCTTTACGCGGGCGAAACGCCGATTGGGCCGAAGCCGCTGTGCGCGAATCGGTGTCCATCCCCGAGACTGAGGCGCTTGAGAAAAATGTTGTCGATCTGCTTGCGCGCAGCGAAGATATTTTGATTCAGGCCCTGCACGGACGGGTGATCAAGCTGCCGGAACGCTCGGTGACGCTGAGCACCGAATCGGTGGTGATCATGCCCTTCGCCATGAGCCCGCGGCAGAAACTTGTGCAGTTTCTGGCCAACCCGAACCTCGCGTACATTCTTCTGCTCATCGGTATGTTTGGATTGTTCCTTGAGTTCAAAGCACCGGGCTTGATCGTCCCCGGCGTGGTTGGCGCGATTTGCATCGTCTTGGTTTTGGGTGTTCAAATCATGCCCATTAATTGGCTAGGCGCGATCCTCATCGCGGCCGCTTCGATCTGTTTGGTGGCGGAAATTTTTGTGCCCAGTTTTGGTATCCTCACCACGGTCGGGCTCGGCTGTTTG
>JAPKCE010000477.1 GCA_028823075.1 Myxococcota bacterium | reverse complement strand
AAGGAGAGCTTCAAAGTACCTTCGCCCCCCGTCGAAAAAGCTAAACCTCAAGCAGACAAGGCTCCTAAGCAAAAGCGGAAGGGTGCGCGCTTTGATCTGAAGAAGAGCCGTGAATTTCGCGGGCGTCTGTTCCGCGACTGGGATTCCGGGCTGCAATTTTCCGTAAGTAAGGGAAAGCTTCACAAGCTCAAGCAACCCAAGGATGCCAAAGGTATACGATGGGAAACCCAGGTGAGCGTGGGCAGCATCACCGTGCGCATGCGCAGTGACGCCATCACACCCGGCGATTTCCGCAGCGGCCCCGAACTGGTCGCTTACCTCGAGGAACTCAGCGCTGGGTATCGTGATGGCGAGATCGAGCCACGTGAAGTGGTGGTCTTGGGCAGCGATATGCTCGACGGAATGGGCACGACCGAAGCGGGTGCCAGCGTTGATGTGGTGCTTCCCGAAGGTAAGTATTGCTGTGAGCAACTCTGGGTGCTGACGAAGGCTGGAACGCGGGTCACCATCAACATCCGCTACACCGGGAACGACTTACGCCGTGGCCGCTGGATTAAATTTCAGAACAAATTCCTCGAAGGCCTGAAGATCGCCAACACCGATTATTGGAAATAGCATGCTGCCACCTGCGGGAGAAGCAGTCTCCATCGTCGAGGTGGCACCCCGCGACGGGTTGCAGAATGAGTCGGTTGTATTGCCGCCCGAGCAGCGCGCAGAGTTTATTTCTCGCCTAGCAGCATGCGGTTTGAAGCGCATCGAAGCCGGTAGCTTTGTAAGCCCCAAATGGGTGCCATCGATGGCCGGAACCGCAGAGGTTTTAAAGCTGCTCGGCGATCGCCCAGAACTGCGGTTGTCGGCGCTTACCCCGAATGCACGCGGCTTTGCGGACGCTCTGGCAAGCGGGGTCGCTGAGGTCGCAGTGTTTATGAGCGCCAGCGAAACTCATAACCAAAGCAACTTAAACTGTAGCATCGCCGAAAGTTTGTCGCGCTACGCGGCGATCATCGAGCAGGGGCGCGCCACCGGGATGCCGGCACGCGCCTACCTAAGCGTTGTCGTCGGCTGCCCTTACGAGGGTAAAGTTGCGGCGTCTAAGGTGGTTCGCCTCGGAGTTAAGTTATTGGAAATGGGATGCTATGAACTCAGCCTTGGCGACACCATCGGGGTGGGGACGCCGCGGCAGGTTAGCGAACTTGTCCGGGATTTTATTGCCGAAGGCGTGAGCCCCGAACGGCTCGCCTTACATCTTCACGACACTCGCGGCATGGCTTTGGTCAACGTGCTCGCTGGATTAGAGTCGGGTGTTCGCACCTTTGATTCGTCGGCGGGAGGCTTGGGGGGGTGCCCCTACGCACCCGGCGCCTCGGGAAATCTAGCCACCGAAGACCTGGTTTACCTTTGCGACGGTATCGGGTTGCAAACGGGGGTCAACTTAGAGAATTTAGTGGATACCAGCGCATGGATGGCCGAGAAACTTGGAAAGCGCCCGGTATCAAGGGTGTGGCAGGCGCTAAGAGCAACAAAGGAAAATGCATGAGTGCTGAATGGAATTATTCGAAAGATGATCGAGGCGTTGGAGTTCTGACCCTCAATCGTCCGGCGGCGCGCAACGCTATTGGCTGGGACCTGCTCGAGGGTTTGCTTGAACAAGTCGGGCGCTGCGCCGAAGATTCCGAATTGCGTGTCTTTGTGTTGACCGCAAGCGGCGACAAGGCTTTTTGCGCCGGTGCCGACCTGAAGGAACGCAAAACCTATAGCGAGGCCAAGACCCGCACCTTTGTACGTAGAATCGGGCGCCTCACTGCCGAGATAGGTCGCTTGCCGATGCCGAGCATAGCGGCGATTAATGGCCATGCTTTTGGCGGCGGCTGCGAATTGGCTTTGGCCTGCGACCTTCGAGTCATGGCGAGCGGATATCAGATAGGTTTAACCGAAACGGCTCTGGCCATCATTCCTGGAGCAGGCGGCACCCAACGCCTGCCGCGCATCGTGGGCCTCGCCAAAGCCAAACAGCTCATCTTTACCGCCGCTCGTCTTAGCAGCGAGCAAGCTTTAGAGATCGGTTTGGTTAACGCCTTGGGCGATAATGCGATGGATTTGGCCGAGGACTTGGTAGCGGGCATGTTGCGCTGCGGACCGCTCGCTTTACGCGCCGCTAAATCGGCTATCGAAGCCGGCTTTGATACGGGCCTCGAGGAGGGGCTGCGCATCGAGCAGACCGCCTATCAAGTCATCATTCCCACAGCCGACCGCTTAGAAGCCCTTGTCGCTTTCGCCGAAAAGCGGGCGCCCGAGTTTACAGGGAGATAGCGCATGGAATTTCTTCTTACACTCGGCTTTGCCTTTCTCGGCGGTCTGATCCTTAATATCATGCCCTGCGTCTTTCCCGTGCTCATCTTTAAAGTCAGCTCGTGGATCCAAACTGCCGACGAGTCGAGTGC
>JAPKCE010000476.1 GCA_028823075.1 Myxococcota bacterium | reverse complement strand
CAAAGTCATTAATACACAACGAATCATCAATCCTCCAGAACGGCTTTGAGTACCGTATCGAAGTCCAAGGAAATGTTCACGGTGGTTCCGTCCGCCATCCGACGAAGAGCCGCTTGATTTGATTCGAATTCAGTCTCACCAAGTACCAACACGTAGGCGCAAGCGCTTCGGTGAAGGGCCTTCATTTGCGCCTTTAAGGAACGTCCCGAGAGGTCTGAGGCGACGCGTACTCCGGCAGAACGCAAAGCGGTAACAAACTTAAGAAGGTCGTTGATATTCGCTCCAGGAGCAGCCGCAACCCCCAGGTTTACCGGCTCTTTTTCAAGGTAGCACCCAAGTGTACGGCTTCGGGTTTGGCGCTGAGATTGCGCTAATAAGAGCAAGCGTTCGCTGCCTCCAGCGAAGCCGACAGCCGGGCAGTCTGCCCCGCCGACGGCCTTCAGTAGACCGTCATAACGGCCCCCCGCAAGCACTGCGGCCTGGGCACCTAATTTCTGAGTAATGGCCTCAAAAACGGGGCCGCAATAATAATCTAAGCCGCGCACCATACGTTTGTTAACGCGAACATTAATGCCCAAAGCTTGTAAGCCCGAGAGCAAAGCGTCGTGATGCGCTTGATGCGACGCTGAAAGGTGGTCCATTGGCAGTGGAGCCTCGGCGAGCAACTCCTGGACGAGCGCATCCTTTGAATCGAGCAGACGTAAAGGGTTGCGAGCCGCAGTCTCACGGGCAGCTTCGGGAAGAGCATCACCGAGCTGAGCGAGAAAGCTGTTGAGCTTGTCGAGATAAGCGGGGCGGCAATCGGCACCGCCGACGTTGCCAAGCTCGATCACCACATCATCGAGGCCGAGTTCGAGCAGTAGGCTATGCGCCAAGGCGATAACTTCGATGTCAGCCACCGGTGAGGCCTCGCCAAAACATTCGATGCCGATCTGGTGGAACTGGCGATAACGCCCCTTTTGCGGCCGCTCGCGCCGGAACATGGGCCCGGCGTAAAACACCCGCAACTTGGGGTCGGTGTGCAGCAGGTTATGCTGCACCACCATGCGCGCCACCGAGGCCGTTGCCTCCGGGCGCATCACCAACTCGGAGCCGTCACGGTCGGTAAACGCGTACATCTCTTTTCCCACCACATCGGTACCCTCGCCAACGCTGCGCACGAAGAGCTGCTTGCTCTCCAGAATCGGCGTGCGAACCTCTTGGGCGCCGTAGGTGCCGGCGAGGCGGCGAAAAACCTGCTCCACACCGATGATACCAGCGGCCTCGTCACCAAAAAGATCGTTCATGCCTTTGACGGAGCGGTAGGTGCTCATGAAATTCCCCTGCTTGCGGACAGTGTCTACGGAAGCGTGAAGCGCTGCGCAACCGCAGCAAAAACGAAGAACGACCCGCACAAGGCGGGCCGACTCCGTTTCCAGATTGCTGCAGCTGGTCTAGCTCTCTGTTTCGCTCGGCTTGGACGAGCGGCCTTCGCCGCGACCGCTATTGCGATCGCCGCCGCCGCTGCGTCCACGGTTGCCGTCACGGCCACCGCCGCCACTACGACCGCCGCGATCACCACCGCGATCACTGCGCTCACGAGGCGGACGCTCGACAAAGCCCTCAGGCTTGTCGAGTAGCACGCGACGGCTCAGGCGAACCTTACCGCTACGCTCGTCAACTTCGAGCACTTTGACTTCAAGCTCGTCACCTTCTTGGAGCATATCCGAGGGATGGTCGACACGCTGCCAAGCGATCTCGCTGACATGGAGCAAGCCATCGACACCGGGCATGATGCGAACAAAGGCACCAAAGTCGAGCACCTTGCGCACGTTGCCGAGGTAGGTTTTGCCCACTTCAGGAACGGCGATCAGATCTTCGATCATCTGCAAGGCGGTGGCGCGAGCCGTACCGTCAGCGCACATGATGGTGATGATGCCGACGCCGCGATCCAGATCTTCGTCCACGTCCACCTGGGCACCCGAGGTGCTTTGGATTTCACGAATCATCTTACCACCGGGTCCGATGATGTCGCGAATCTTGTCACCAGGAACCTCGATCTTCTCGATGCGAGGAGCGAACTCACACATCTCTTCACGGTGGGTGTCCATGGTCTTAGCCATCTCACCGAGAATGTGTAAGCGGCCTGTACGTGCCTGCTCGAGAGCGGCGGTCAAAAGGTCGCGACTGAGGCCGTCGACCTTGATGTCCATCTGAATGGCAGTAATACCATCGGTGGTACCGGTGACCTTGAAGTCCATGTCGCCCAAGTGATCCTCGTCGCCGAGAATATCCGAGAGAATGGCAACATCGTCGCCCTCTTTGATCATGCCCATGGCGATGCCCGCGACCGGCTTGAGAAGCGGTACGCCGGCAGCCATCATGGCCATCGAGCCACCACAGACGCTGGCCATCGAGCTCGAGCCATTGGACTCGGTGATCTCGGAGACGACGCGCACGGTGTAGGGGAA
>JAPKCE010000031.1 GCA_028823075.1 Myxococcota bacterium | reverse complement strand
GCCACCGTTTCCGGGGTCGGTGTTTGTGTCGGGCCCGCAGGCGGTCAGAGCGAAGGCGAAGAGTAGGACGATTCGGTACATGGTTTTTTCTCCCAAAATTGTTCGACGATCGAGGCGAAGTTTTGCAAAATGTCTGTACCCTTAGGCGAGGGGCGGTGCCGGGCTTTGAGGGCTTCGAAGACCTCCTCGCGAGCGGCGCCGTAATGTTCGGCGTAATGGCGTACGCGGTACAAGTTATCCTGCATGCGCAGCTCGGCGTGGAACTGGAAGCCCCAAACCGGTAGCCCGGTCAGACGCACGGCTTGGTTGGGTTGGGATGGTGAATCCACTAGATTTAACCAGCCTTCGGGGAGCGAGGCGGCGCGATCGACGTGACCGAGTTGGGCGTAGAAGTTTTTAGGGATGCCCGCGAACAAAGGGTCCGCTGCACCATCTTGAGTTAAGCTGAGCTCATAGGTCCCAAGCTCTTCTCGTTCCATATCGTTGATCACCGCAGCGCCGCTGGCTTTGAGCATGGCCTGATGGCCGAAACACATGACGAGAACGGGGCGGTCAACATTTTGAAGCAGTTCTTTACACCAATCGATGAGCCCTAGGACCCAAACATCGGAATCGTAAACATGAAAGGCTCCTGAGCCGCCGATCATCAAAGCCGCTGCCTGTTCGAGGCGCTGGGCGCTGGGCAACCCTTGAGTTAGATTAAATTGCTCGACCTGCTCGGGGGCTACCTTCATGGCGCGAGCCACGCAGTCGCGCTCATGATCGCGCATCGGATCGGAATCTAAACGGCATTGTAGGAGTAAGTAGTTCTTCATGGGGCAGAGGCCTACATGAGCACCGGGTTGAGGAACAGGCCCGAGCGTAACTTCGGTTCAAACCATGTCGATTTTGGCGGCATGATGGCGTCGTCATCGGCCACATCCAAAAGCTCATTCATAGAGGTTGGGAACATGGCGAAGGCAACTGAGCCCGGACGGCTTTTTACTTTACCTTCAAGCTCGTTCATCCCGCGAATACCGCCGATGAATTCGATGCGGCTGGAACGCCGAGGGTCGTCGATTCCGAGCAGCGGTTGCAACACAAAGCGCTGTAGAATGGCCACGTCGAGCGCTTCGACGACCGGCAGGTCTGCGTAGGTATGCGTTTTGGCGGAGAGCCGGTACCAAGAGCCGTTTAAGAACATCCCGAAAGAGCGAGCTTTTTCGGGGGAACCTTCGCCCGACGAGATGTCAAAATGCGCTTCGAGCAAGGCCCGGAACTGCTTTTCGCTGGACCCGTTGAGATCGTGGATGAAGCGGTTGTAATCCATCACGTAGAGCTGATTATGGGGAAAGGTGACGGTAAGAAAGCGCTGCGCCGCCTGGCTCTCTGGGTGGGCATCGGCGATGCGTACGGCGGCGGCACTCCGGTGATGGCCATCGGCCACATAAAACCGCTCAATAGCACCAAAACCTACGCTGATCTGAGCTGACTTTTCAGCATCCTCAACAATCCACAGTTCATGGCGAACACCGAGGTCATCGACGAAATCGACGCCCGGCGGTGTCATCTCGGGTGCAGCGATGAGAGCGTCTAGGTCGTCGCGGCTGCGGTAGGCGAGAAACACCGGCGAGCATTGGCAGCCGGTGGCGTCGATATGAGCCACGCGGTCGTCTTCTTTGTCGGGTCGAGTGAACTCATGGCGCTTGATAACTCCCGAGGCGTAGTCGGCAGCCAATACCGTCGATACCAACCCGGTCTGCTGACGGCCGTTCATGGTCTGGCGATAGATGGAAAATACCGGGATGATGTCCTTTTGTAGCGAGCCCTCTTCGAGCAGTCGATCAAGTTCGATGCGGGCGCGGCGATACACCTCGGGGGCGTGGGCATCAGCTTCGGCCGGAAAATGAATATCAGGGCGGTCGACGTGCAGAAAACTGGCGGGTTTGCCTTCGACCATGGCCAGGGCTTCGGCGCGATTCATGGTGTCGTAAGGAGCACAGTGGACTTCGCTAAGCGCTTCGGCGCTAGGGCGAAAGGCGGCGAAGGGAAAGACTGCGGGCATAGGCACCTCCATGGCGCCCATAGTATCGCAAGCCCCGGCCGGCAAACTCTGCTTTTTACTTCGCTACAAATCGCTGGGCCTTCCCGCTTGACAGGTCACAGGTCAAACTTCATAAGCCGCTCACCAACGGGAGCCTGACCGCTTCCTTCGCCATCAGGGGTGGTAGTTAAGTTGGTTATAACGCCGGCCTGTCACGCCGGAGGCCGCGGGTTCGAGTCCCGTCCGCCCCGCCACCCGCAAGCCTCTGTGCTTGCGGGTTTCTTTTTAAGGGCAATGGGTGATTGTCGTCATCGCTTTCGGCGAGGTGTCGCGGATTTGACGCGCCAGGCGCGCCGCACCTGGGACCTAGGACGCCTACAGGGCGCAGGTAATGTTGATGTATCGGCCGATAGTCGGCGTATCGCCGCGATGGTGCGGTCGGGTCCATCGACAATAATCTCAATTCTGGACTCGTTTGATGGTTCGGTCATCCGGTGCGCCAGTCGTGCGCTTTGACGCGGTGATCGACCCAACCGAGCAGAACGAGTTTTACCAACGCGGCAGCTTCAACGATCTGCACTTTGCGCCTGGCGGTATCATTTACGCCGCCAATTCCGACCAATGTGTGTACCAGTTTCTGGTCGAGCCAGCAGCCCGTTTGAGGCGCTATTTCTTTGCCTACCGCGGTGCAGCATCCAGCGTTGCTTTGCACCCCGACGGCGAGCATCTTTATTCGGGGTTCGCGGCCTATATCGCTCGCTGATCCAACAGTGATTTGAACCGTACCAATGCACATCGCAACGCCCGCACAATTGGTGGTGGCCTGCCCGAAACCACTGGCTCGCTTCTGGTCCAGCCGGACGGCCTGCGAACCTATGTCTACGGCAATGGCCGGGCGGTTTATTTGGTGCGTCCCGCGGTCTCGCCCTAGCGCTCGTTACCCGGGCTAAGGCGTCAACGGTACCTGCATGGGGCGACTCGCGAAATAGTGTCGTTGGCAATGGCGCTCGTCGCGAGGGTCGCCTTGTCGATAGGTGCAATAATGCTCGGTTGGTTGTTGGCCCAAATGCCCGTCGGCTCCCCAACACCAGACCTGTCCTCTGCGCGTCAGGGCGCAACGGTGAAGCGGGCTGCTCACCACGGAAGTGACCGGTTCGAGATCGACCACAGCGCCCGGTTCTGCTTCGCCACGTACGCCCAGACCCAATTGGCCTTCCTCATTGCTTCCATGGCAATGAACAGCGCCTTCAGTGGTTACCATGCAGCCATAGTCGAGGCCTCCAGAAAGGTTAGTAATGGCGTCATGTTGCGAAACGCTGTCACCCCAACATTTGAGCATGGCACCTTGATCGATGGCACAAGCAGCCATTGTTAGGGTGCGACAAGAGGATTCTACACAGGCTTTTCCGGCGAGCTGAGCCGCCTCGGGGCAGCGGTTATCGCCCTGAAGCGGCGGATCGACCCGTTCGTTCAAGCAGGCTGGATCACTGCCGTCTTGCGCCCAAGCTGTGGTCAAAAATAACTTGTTGATCTCGTTGGCTCCCTCGATCGTTATCGGGTTGCCCGAGGCGAGGAGTTGGCTTGAGCGCTCATTCGAGGTCAGGCTGAGCATGCGGTCAGGTAGCGCGCCCCAACAACTGACGGTGTGGTTCGATCGCAGCGCACAACTGGTCGTGTTACTAGCGACGACATCGATGGCATTGAGCATGTTTTGCACGGCGACCGGCCCATCCTGGTTGTGGTTTTCGCCAACCCAACCGTTGCCGAGTTGACCGTGATCGTTGGCGCCCCAGCAAAAGATGCGTCCCGAGCGTACCACCGCGCAATTATGGTGAGAGCCGGAAGCGGCGCGCAGGCCTTCGGTGAATCCAGGGACCATCGTTTGTTGCTCGTTACCCGCCCAGGATGCCACGCGACCATCGACGAGCACCATAGCCGTGCGACTCAGATGCCGTAAGGCCGGCCAATCGACGCGGCTCGGCGCTGTGTCGGCCCAGGACCAGGTGCTGCCATCGCTGAGTTGGGCATAGGTGCGCTCGCCGAGCGCGTGGGTCGCATACACACGGCGTTCGGGCACGCTGCAGTCGGCACAGCCATCAAAGTTCCAGTCGTTGCCGTCATCGCAATGTTCAAAGGCGGGGTCATTTTCAGCTAGGTCGGCGCGCAGAACGCCGTCGCCGCAGCGTGCCAACACGCAATTGTTCAAGCAGGCATCGCCGTCTTCATCGTTGGCGTCGTCACAGCCCTCGAAATCGACCTCGCCTTCTTGCAGATCCTGTCGCCATACGCCGTCGCCGCAGTTGGCGACGCGACAGCCCTCTTTGCAGCCGTCTGTATCGGCCGCGTTGCCGTCGTCGCAGGCCTCGTAATCGGCCGAGCCTAGTGGGCGATCGTTGCGGGCGATTCCGTCACCACAGCGCGCCACGGTGCAGGCATTGGTGCAGGCATCCTCGTCAAAGACATTGCCGTCATCACAGGCTTCGTAGCCGTCTTGTTGGGCGCCGAGGTCCATGCGCAAAACGCCGTCGCCGCAGCGTGACCTTATGCAGGTGTTGCGACAGGCGTCGGCGTCGGCGTCGTTGGCGTCGTCGCAGGCCTCGTAACCGGCAAGCCCTTCGGGCAAATCCGTACGTATCACGCCATCACCGCAACGCGCGCGCTCGCAGGCGCTAAGACACGCATCGTTGTCGACTGCGTTGCCGTCATCGCAGGCTTCATAGCCGGGTTGTCCGAAACTCAGGTCTTGGCGTGCGATGCCGTCGCCGCAGTGTGCCGTCTGGCAGGCGTCGGTGCAGGCATCGGCGGGCTCTGTATTGCCGTCATCACAGCCTTCGATTTCTTTGGCGATGACGCCGTCACCGCAGCGCGCCGGCGAGCAGTCATTACGGCAGGCATCGGCGTTGTCGCGATTGCCATCATCGCATTGTTCGGCGTCGTCGTCGGTGGCATCGAGATCCTGGCGCAGGATGCCGTCGCCGCAGCGCGCTAGGGCGCAGATGTTGGTGCACGCGTCGTTGCCGATGGTGTTGCCATCATCACAATCTTCATCGGAGTTGATGAAACCATCACCGCAGTTGGGCGGTATGCCGGGAATACGCATTTCGGCGTCACCCGCGCAGCTAGCGAGCAGAACCAAGGCTCCAAGCGCCACCGCCCAGCGCAAAGCGCTAGTTCCCAGCCGCGCGCACGAAGAGGTGGACGGTGTGGTTGGGCCACAGGAAGTTGCCGTGTTGCTGATAAATCAGGCTATCTCGTTGGTCGGTATTCACATCACCATGGCACCAGTAGTTCTGATTGTTTTGGCGGCAAGCCAGGCCGCTGGTGCATTCGCCACTGTTGCTGCTCGTGGCCAAACGACAGCCGTCATTTCCTAGGTCGTAATTGACCAGCAGTTGCGGGGGATTATCGCTGCTTGCGAGGGCCAGTATATTGTCCCCCCCGGAGATGAGTTGCGTGCTGGCTAAGACGTTGGTGTCGGCTGGAAGGTTGGCGAACTCAGGCATGCTGCGCGCCTGGTCCAAACGGAAGAGACGAATGCCTTCATAGACCTGATCATTGCGCTCAAGGCGCTCAACGGCAAGCAACTCCTGGGTGGACGTGCGTTCCCAGGCCGGTGAGCGACAGTCCTGCGCATCGCTTTGCTGCAGTTCAGCACAATTGCCAAAAGTAAGGTCTTGATCCGTCCATTTGCTGCCACGCCATTGCGCGCCGTCGTCGTTGGCAAAGCGCGCAGCCAGGGTCCACCAGACTCCGTTGCTGCGCAGACAGTAGTTGAGGTAGGCATCGCCGCGCTCGCCCAGCCAATAAGGCCCGTTGGCGGCGCCATTAGGCAAGCTGGCGCAACTCGCAAGGGGTTGATCCTGAAGCCAGCCGGGATGCGTGACCAGGCAGCCGGCGCAACCATCGTCGTCGCTCTCGTTGCCGTCGTCGCATTCCTCACCGGCATCAAGGTTGTTGTTGCCGCAGGTGCTGATCAAGGAAGCGCCGCAATCCCAGCGCTCTTGCCAGGGCTGTCCGGTATCGATCAGTTCACCCGGTTCGGTCTGCCCATTACCGCATCCGGGTCGCCAGGTTTCGGGGCGCACCACGACAATTTCGCCGTCTCCGAGCCAATAGCCTCGACGGTCGCATGAAGTTAAGCAGTCTGTCTGGCCGTACTCTCCGCCCCAGGACGGCCGAGTGTTTGGTAAGCCATCCATATAGAGCCTGCGCGGCAAGATCATGGCGTCGCCGTCATCTTCTTCTTGGCCTACGAGCGCAGTGCTGAAGTGGAATCCGGTGTGCTCGGGTCGCCGAGCACGCTTGGTGATTTGGGTGTTTGAGGCATAGGTAACCGGCACCACCCCGCCATGCCTCTGATCCACCGGTAGCACGTAGATGTCTCGAAGGTGTTCGGCAGCACGGCCATCACCTTCTCTGGTAAGCGCGTAACCTGAATTCGAGGAGAATTTGTGAAGGTATGTCCAGTAGCCAGAGAGGCGTAATTTGCCCATAAATTGGCCTGGCAAGGAGGTGTTCCAGACTTGATTGCCGCGCCTACGGGTTAGGAAGCGATCGTCGGGGCTAAATGCGACGGTGTCGCTGTTCAGTTGGTGACCGCAGCCCGGATCGACGCCGTTGACACAGGTTTCCCAAAGCACTTGGCCGCTGGGTAGGGCGACCAAGATAGATTCTGTAGCGGTTCGCCCCGCGGTGGTGCGAATGATGGCCTTGCTGGCGTCCTTATTGGCGACAAAGACGTTGATCGCTCGGGTTTGGCTTAGTTCGCCTAAGCGTTCCCCGCTGCTGCCCGAAAAAATCTTTATTTCAGTGGTGTCGCGCCTGCCCGTATAGATGGTTTCGGCGCCGGGCGAGGCAGCGAAAAAGTGAGGAACATCCACGCATCCTGGGCCATAGGGTTCTGCGTTGAGAGATTCGCTCACGAATTCGCCAGATGAATTATAAACGCGCCAATGCATGCGGGTCTGGGTGCCGCGTTCGCAGTTTGGCCGTTGCGTCTCTCGCAGGCCCAGTACCAAGAAACTCTCAGGATACCGCTCATTGACCGCAGTCCATTTGACATAGGTGTCCGTTAGGAATTCGCTGTCTTGAGCGAGCGTGTGGCCCGGCAGTGCATAGAGCAACGAACCGTCGTTGGTTCGCCAGATATAGACCACGCCGTCGACGACCGAAGCGACGCGGTTCCCATCGTGCGAGAAGGTTCCCTCAGACGCTTCTTCAGGCGTTAAAAACTCAGCCACTACTCGACCTTGATCATCCCAGCGAATCACCTCGCCGACCGCATTGATCGTCGTCAGCGAGCGGTCATCTTCGTTGAAATATCCAGTACTGGTGTGGGCCCCCGTATTGAGGGGCATTTCGGGCCAGGGTTTGACCCCGCCGATCAGATTGCCCGAACTGTTGATCGTTCCTATTCCATCAAAATGCACTTGGTGGCGCACCTGAAAGTGTCGAAGGATGGGCCATTGCTCGTGCGCTACCTGGGCGCCGATGGCTTGGTTGGGGTTTTCGACAAATGGATTCGACTGAATATAGACGGAAACGGTTCCGTTTTGGTCGCAGGTGCCTGGGAAATCCAAGTTTGGGGCGCGCAGGTCACCAAAGCAGGCCCATATACGATTCGGGTTACGACTAACCGCCAGTTGGCGTGGTGGTTGGGCCGGATAGGCAGGTGCGTTGGTCAAGAGCACCGTGACCGCGTCGGCAACGCTAAAAAACGGTGCCTCGGCTTGGCCCGGAATGAGCATCAGACGCGGAATCCGGTTGGTTGGACTGTTCGGAAGCGGGATCACCAGATCACGGCGCCCGTCATCGTTGAAGTCCCCAAAGGGGCAGGTGAGATTAGCGCTTTTAGCCGTGGGTATTTTCGCGTCGGCGTCGAGGCTCCACAAGCGGATGCCCTCAACGGTTTCTGGGTAGGGATCGGTATTGTTTTGTCGATCGATGACCGCCAAAATACCGCCCCGGCTGTCATGGCCGCAAAAGACGGCTTCTTGAGCCTCGTCCTCATCGAGTTGCAGTCGATGCCCGCCCCAAAGCAATGCTTGTTCCTCGGCATCGTCCGGACTGAGCACGCGCGTATAACTTCGCTGCCAACGAATCGGTGGACTGGTATAGATCCTATGCGCTGGGCCGATGGTATGCCCATCGGGTTGCACGATGCGCAGCGCCTTATGGCGACCATCGGCCAGCAGCCGCTCGGGAAGATCGATGTAGAACTCTTGGGTGCGGTTGGTGTTCCAGTCCGGCCGCACCACGCGCCAACGAATCGGCAGAGATCCTCAGGGCTGGTAGACATTCTCACCATCGGCTTCTTGCACGTCCAGCACTTGGATATGGCTGCAATTGGCATAGGGGTCTTCGAGCTCCGCCTGATAGCAGGTAGCGTTGATTTGCGCGATCAATACGTCCGGTCGAATGACCAACTCCTCGTCGATATTGATTTTGAGCTGATGGGACGTGTTACCGCTCCGCGTCATTTGAATATGACCGCCTCTGTAATAGCAGCCGTTGAAACTGAAGTAGGTATTCACCGGACAGTCGCGCCCGGTATGGTTCTCACGCAAAAACCGATCGACGCTTTTGATGACCGGCATGGGCAGGCCTTGGATGGGAATCACCAAGGGGCGAGCGTCTTCCCATTCTCCCCCTGGATAACGTAGATGCAAGGTGCATGGGGCGCCGTGGTCGCGCCCGCCCGCCACGCGCCAAACACCCTCGCCGGCCTCCCATCCGAGTGCTTCGTTGGGACCGAGTTGCTGTAGTGGGCTTTCAATCCAGCAGTTGGTGGCGTTGAGCCACATGCGCAGGCCAGACTTGGGGTTGCCAAAGCGATCGGTGGCGCGCACGCGCACTTCCGTCGTCATCGGCGCGCCTTGGTTCCAGTCCGAGGGCGGTTGCTGCAGCGCTGTCAGTTGAATGCCTGGGTCAGCCTCTGGGCTGCCACCATAAGGCGCGCCGGCAACCTGACGCAGGCGCAACAGCGCTTGCAGGTCAATGCCCGCCGAAAAGCGCCACAGGCAGTTGGTGACGACGGGCCCTGCCTCTAAAGCCACGCCGCCTTCGCCGCCAAAGACGACTTCGCCCTGTGCGTTGGTCACACGGCCATCGATGCCGATGCGCCCGCATCGGTTCGGTTCGCCTTCGATCAAGGTCGCGGCGATTCCCTCGCCCGGCACGCCGCCTCCTTCGCGATTTTCTAAGCGCAGGGTCAGTGGACGCTCAAGCGAGCCACCGACGGCTAGGTCCAACTGGGTAGCACCGAGTATCGGCACCAACAGTCGTCCGTCTTGGTACAGCCCGATACGGTCGGCGGTGCCCAAACCCGCAGCCACCGTTTTGGCGCTTAGACCCGACCAATCACCCTGACTGGCACGCAGAGTTAATTCGTGCTCGCCCTGCATGGTCACCGCGGTGATCCAAGTCGAAAACCGGCCCAAGGCGTTGGTGTTCCCTCGGCTGCGGGTGAGTTCGACCGCCGGCGGTGCGACGATTTCGATGGCGACATCGGAAACCCCGTTTCCAGCCTGGTCATAAACGACCACATCCAAGGCGCCGGCCGATCCGCCAACCAAGGTGGTCACCCGACCCGGGGGATCGGCGAGCACGCGCTCTGGCGCCCCGGCTAAAAGAACGATGGGCACGTGAAGCTGCGCCGTTTGACCATGGGCGCGCACGATCAAGGCCATGGGGCGCAAAATAGTACTCAAACCCATGGCGCATAAGGCAAATCGATAGACGCCATCGGCATCGGTGTAGACCGATTGGTTTTTGACGCTGCGTTCGGGGTTTGCGACGCAGCGTTCGCCTTCTAGGAAGAGCAAGTCGTTGTTGCCCTGGCTGGTATGCAATTCCAAATTGAGCCGACTTTGAATGGCCGGTGTACCGCGATCGCCTTCGGCTAAGACGCGAAAATACATCGGCTCAAAAGCTCGTCCTCGCCCGATGTTGAGCAAGGCCTGACCCGGCTGGTCGGTCATCAAACGAAGGCGCTCGATCACCTGGACTTCGAGACGTACGTAAAAAAGTGCGCGCTTTTGCGCTTCGCCCGCATTGGCTCCGGCGAGAGTGGCGTGAATGGTGCTGCGCGTCGGCATGGTCACAGGACAGGAAACCTGCACCGCAACACGCCCTTGCTCATCGCTGACCGGATTGGCGAAGGAGAGCAAGCGAACCGCACCGTCGGTGGTGATGTTGACCTCTGCGCCGGCAACCGGACGACCGCTCGCCGAAAGCACCTGAAAATACTCAAGTGGGGTCACATCGCCGGGCTCGCAGCGGCTCAAGGGTTCGGTTTCGTCGTTGTGGCCGAGCAGAACCAAGCGGTCGGGATCGCCGGCGCGCGTGCGGCCGCTGAGGACAAAACCATCCTGCGATCGGGCGGCGATCTGTTCGGGAGGCACCAGATCATCAAGGCGTAAAACGAGTTGCCAAGCTCCCAGGTCTTCGCCGGCTTTAAGGCAAAAGGTGGCGCGCCCTAAAACATCGCTCATGGCGTCGTGCTGTTCTTCGGCTTCAGCTTCCGTACTGCATTGTCCCGCAGCCAGACGGTGTACGATCACGCGTCCATCGGCGATAGCACCCGCCGGCCGGGTTTGGCCCGCATCGGTTGTGGTCCCGCCATCAGCGGCAGCACCCGCATCGCCAGACGAACCTGCATCGCTGGTATGGGCAATATCGCTGCCAACGTCACTGCCAGGCCCTGTGTCGGTCGCGCCCGGTCCACCGCTTCCGCCGCTTACATCGCTGGCACCAAGGACGTCGGCCCCGGCATCGGGCGTCGGGTTCAAACCGACATCATCTTGCACGGCGACATCCGCATCAGCGGCCAAACTGGCATCGCTGGTTCCGCCTTCGCTTGAAGCGCCTGCATCGCTACTCGGCTGCGGCTCATCTTGGGGCTCGAGCCAGGGCGTTAGTTCAACGCGATGGCCGCTCAAGGGATTGCCGTAGGGGTCCTTGAGTTCAATCACTAGCGGTACCGCTTGAGGATCTTCGAGCGATAGGCGCAGAGGCTGCAACGCCGCCAGCGGGTCAGCGTCGCCAGGGATCCAACTGGCGGTGCCCACACCCGGTACGATGAAGCGTAAGCGCGGTTGATCGACGTCGGGTTTTAGGCCGAGCGCCAAAACATCGCTGGTGTTGAGGGCGCGTTGTGCTCGCACGCGCAAGGCCACATCACGCACCAGCCCTTCGGCAAAGAAGACGATGGTACAAATGCCCTCATCATCGGCCGATTCAGGCTCGGCGGGCGTCAGGCATGTATTGCCGCGCGGAAAACTCAAGACGCGCTCGAAACTGTCCGATTCGATGGTGGCGACCAAGGGTTCGCTGGCCAAGGGACGATCGCCGAATGCCGCCACGCGCACCCGCAGGCCATAAGCTCGGCCAACGCCAAGCGCGGCGGGGCCAAGCTGCTCGGTGCCATCCGCCGACCAGACGCCTAGAATTTGCACTTCTTGGGGTGGGTCTTCAGTCGTTTCAGGCGGCAGATCGGGCAGCGAGCCGGTGCCGCAGGCTATGAAGAGAAGCG
>JAPKCE010000475.1 GCA_028823075.1 Myxococcota bacterium | reverse complement strand
ATTAAGCCCAACGGCGCTCCCTTTGATATTCGCGTAGCTGGTATCACCGGTGAACCGGGGCAATGCGTCCGCCAGAGCATCTCGCGCTGGCGCTTCCCACGTTTTACCGGACCGGCCGATGAAATGAGTTTTCCGCTACCCAACGATTGACACCGAGCCGAGCTGGCGGCGATGCCCGCCTAGCCCAAGGAGTTACCATGCGAAGTGCTGTTCAGATTTGCCGTGAACTTGACGCCTTTTTGCGCATCGATGAGTTCAAAGATGCTAGCCTTAACGGGCTGCAACTCGATGCTGCAAACCCGGTTAGACGCATCGTCTGCGGCGTTAGCGCTAATGCGGCATTGATCGACAAGGCCATTGCCGCCGATGCTCAGTTGCTGATCGTTCATCATGGTTGGTTATGGGGACGCTGCGAACGTTTTACGGGGATGCTCGGTGCGCGTTTGAGGCGCTGTATTGAGGGCGGGCTAAGCGTCGCCGGCTATCATCTACCGCTCGACGCCCATCCCCAGGTCGGTAACAACGCCGGGCTATGCGAGCTTCTCAACTTGCAGAACCTCGAACCCTTTGCCCAATACGCGGGCTCGGCCATTGGCTTTAAAGGTGATCTCGCCGAGCCTGTCGAGTTTGCGACTTTGGTCGAGCAACTCGGCGAAGGGCTAGGGGGGATCAACACCCATTTTGGTGATGCTAAACGGCTCATTCGCAGCGTCGGTTTATGTAGTGGAGGGGCTGCTAACAACTTGCAAGAGGCTAGCGATGAAGGGCTCGACCTTTATCTCACGGGCGAGGCCGAGGAATGGACCCAGGCCCAGGCTGATGAGCTAGACATCTGTTTTGTTGCAGGCGGCCATCATCGCACGGAACGTTTCGGTCCTCGACGGTTGGCTGACCATATAAACCAAAGCATGGGGATAGACGCTCGCTTTATCGACGTTCCAAACCCCGTGTAGCTCAGTAGCTGAGCAGCCGGCGGACCAGGGTAATGACATCTGGAACTTGCGGTAAAATCCGCTCTTCTAAGTCCGGATGGTAGCCGACAAAAGTGTCGGTTGAGGCCAGACGAAGCACGGGTGCATCGAGCCAGTCAAAGAGCTCCTCCGCGGCCCAAGCAGCCATCTCAGCGCCGCTTCCCCAGCTCTTACAATCTTCGTAAATTACCGCGAGGCGGTTCGTTTTCTGGACCGAGGCGCGCAGCGCTTCTTGATCCCAGGGGCTCACACTTCGCAGGTCGATAATCTCTAAATCGATGCCTTCTTCTTCGAGTTGCCGCTGCGCCTCTTGGACACGGCGCACCAGGTTTCCGTAGGTAATGATGGTCGCTTGTGAACCGCTGCGTACCGTCCTTGCGCTAGCGAAAGGGATGGTGAACTCGGGCCCTGGGTTCGGCGCTTTGTTGTAAGTCTGCCGATAAAGATGCTTGGGTTCGAGAAAGATCACCGGATCATCACAGCGAATGGACGTGCGCAGCAAGCCGGCACAGTCTTCGGCGTTCGAGGGCATGATGACGCGCAGGCCTGGTGTGTGGGTGAACAGCGCTTCGCCGGTCTGGCTGTGGTATATGGCACCACCTTTGAGGTAACCACCGTAGGGCACGCGAATGACCACCGGAGCGGTGAAGTCGCCGTTTGTACGCCAGCGTGTGGTGGCGAGCTCGTTGCGCAATTGTTGCATCGCAGGCCAGATGTAGTCGAAGAACTGAATTTCGACGACAGGGCGCAGGCCGCGCATTGCCATGCCCACCGCGCGGCCGATGATATTCGCTTCGGCGAGCGGGCTATTGAAACAGCGCTCTTTACCAAAGCTCCGTTGCAAACCGGCGGTCAGTTTGAACACGCCTCCCTTGCCTTTTAGCTCTTTAAGGTTCTCTTCGCGGCTGATGTCGGCGACATCTTCACCAAAGACGACGATGCGCGGGTCGCGGCCCATCTCGGTATGCAACACATCGTTGATCAGGTCGGCCATCCCTTTGGGAGCGCCTTCGCTTTGTGGCTCCACCGCATATTCGTCGCCCGTACCGTCATTGTCGGGGCTGTAAACCTGTTCGAAAATACTTTCTGGGTCGTGGCTGGCGCTAGCCTCGGCAGCGGCAAACCCGGCGTCGACCTCTTGCTTGATCGAGATCTGAAGCGCGTCGAGATCGCTCTGTTTACAGATACCTTTGGTGAGTAACCGTTCGCCGAAGCTCGCAAGCGGGCAGCGGTTCTGCTCACGCTCAAGTTCACCGGCCGGTCGGTACATCTTTTCGTCATCGCTCATCGAATGGCTGTACAATCGCACGACGTGTCCGTGGATCAGCGCCGGGCCGTTTCCAGAACGACACCAGGCGGTCGCCTCTTCTGCTGCGAGTTGAGAGGCGATCGGGTCGCAACCATCGACTTCGATGCATTTTAAGTTAGGGAAATCGCCAAAGAGTCGAGAGATCGAGTCTCCGGTTGTACCCACCTCGCGA
>JAPKCE010000474.1 GCA_028823075.1 Myxococcota bacterium | reverse complement strand
GCGGCTCTTGACGGAGAAGGCGACGCGAGCGCAGCCGTGCAAGAGCTCGAAGCAGCTATTTATCAAAGCGATTATGCGCGTCACACAATGCACCCTGCGCTGCGCTCGTTCCTCGAACTTGTTTTTTACGTCGCCCTGGCGCTGACAATTCGCGCCTTTTTCTACGAACCCTTCAAAATTCCCACAGGCTCCATGCGCCCCACCCTGCTGCACGGCGACCATGTGTTCATTAAAAAGTTTCGCTACGGGCCGCGTTACCCGTTTACGGCTAACCGGATCTGGGAGGGAGCCCCGGCGCGCCGCGGCGAAGTCGTGGTCTTTAATTTCCCGATGGATCCCAGCCAGGACTATATCAAGCGGGTGGTCGGCCTTCCCGGCGACACCCTGCGCATAGTCGATGGACGAGTCGAGATTAACGGTATCTTTCTCGAGCGACGCGCTGGCGGTGAGATCACCTTTTTACGCACCGATGAGAAGCGCCTCGAAGGCCGCCCGACAATCGGCGATCTCGTGTTTGAAAAGCTTGGTTCCAACTGGGTGAGCACCATCCACGGCCCTGATATTCACCCCTTCTATAACGACTGGCCGCGCGCCTATTATCAACGTGGCATCGCGCCCGGCCCCGTGGCCTTCGACCGGCCCGGTTCCGGACTCCGCTGCACGCCTCAGAATTGCACAGTGCTTCCGGGCTTTCTCTTCATGATGGGTGATAACCGTGACGGCTCAGCCGATTCGCGCGTTTGGGGCGGCGTCCCTATGAAATATCTTCGCGGCAGCGCGAGCATCATTTGGTTTAGCCATGACTGGACGGACCCGTTGATTCCGTTGGGTGCCTTAACCATTGGGAAATTACGCTGGGACCGCATGTTTAGTGCGGTCAAAGGGCAACCCAAAGTCGACTAGAAGCAGAACCCAACTCGGCCGATGACCGAGCTTTCTGGGACCGCACCAAAATGACGCGAATCACTGCTCTGCGCCGACTGTGCGCTGAGTAAGAAGAGATGCTTTGGAGCAACCAAACACGGCCCCTTTAGGCAGTCGAGTCCGGGCAAGCTGAGTCGTTTCCCTCTTACGTCTCGACTCAGGCGAAGTCGCTTTTGCCAGTCGCCTTCGGGCGCTGGGAATCCAGCTAAGGCGGCGACCTCTTTAACCACTCGGCCGCGAGCGCTCGGATGCTCGGCGATAACGATATCGCCCAGTTTAGCCGTGCTGCTTCCCAATTCTAGCCCCAAAACACTGATCTTGCCGACGCGAAGGACCAAACAAGTCGTAGAGTCGACCAAACGAGGGGCCATACTCGAACCCTTGATCTCCGTCAGGCCGACAACCCACGCTTTCATTCCGAGTAAAAGCACCAGCAAGACTAAAAATAGAACCATCCCAGGATTCAAGCGCCGCCGCGGGCTCATGGAGAGTTCGGGTAGCAAAGGCCCAGAAGTTCGCCGCGCTCGGCGTTGCGCCGGCTATCGGTAGGACGGCAGCTGTTGCCCTCGCCACATTGGGGCGCCGATAGGTCGCAGAACTTCAAGCACGAAGCACCAGCCAATGGGTTGCGAAAGTCGAGCCAGCACATGCTTCGGTCGGCGCAAGGACTTAGCTCGCCTGGCGTAGGGATCGTGCAAGACGTGCCCACTGGAGCGGGCGGCTGAACCACTGTCTGACAGCCGCCGACCAAAGAAGCGGTGCTATCGGGCACACAGGCCGACACCGTTCCGCAATGATTCTGAGTCACCAAGCAGCGCGAGCCGGGTAAGCAGACCCCAGCGTCGTTGTCTTCACCTTCATGGGTATCGCCGCAATGGCTCGAGGCCGGGCAGTTGGGCAGCCCCCCGCGCAATGCTAAGCTGCAGAGTTGTCGGCACCTGCCACCATGACACCACAAGCCGCCCTGGCACCGACCTTGGGTTTCTCCGCGCTTAGGCCAAGGGAAAACGCCGCCCGAACAAGCCTCGCCATCGGCTCGAGGCCCGCCCTCGTAACAGACTCCAAGATAACCTCCAGCGCCATCCGAAAGCGGGTAACACGAGCCGGATTCGTTACCACTCCCATCGCAAGCATCGAGCAAGGTGCCGCCGAAACGACCACCACATAGATTGTAAAGACAATGGGCGAAGGGACGGCCGCTAAGGGTCAACTCGCATTTAGTGATGCCCAGTTCGCAGTCGTCGGTCCCGGCGCAAGGGGCTACGCAGCGGTCGTTGCCGTCGTTGAAAAACTCTGCGCCAAAGCAATCAAGCCCATCACGGCATTGGTAGCTGCTGCGACAGTTTTGCATCTCGCTGGTTCGACAACTGAAGTCACTGCGCGATTCATAGGCACAGCGGCCGCGATCGTCGCAATTTGCCAAGGCGCAGTGGATCTCGTCGCAGAGATGATTTTGCGGTGTCATCTCGTCCAAACAGCGACCATTGATCTCATCGCAGGAGCTCAAACAACCGTTGCTGTTACAAGGCGCC
>JAPKCE010000030.1 GCA_028823075.1 Myxococcota bacterium | reverse complement strand
ACCCGAACCCGAACCCGAACCCGAACCCGAACCCGAACCCGAACCCGAACCCGAGGCCGAGGCCGAACCCGAACCCGAACCCGAACCCGAACCCGAACCCGAACCCGAGGCGGAAACCGAGGTCGAACCGGAGACGGAAACCGAGGTCGAACCGGAGCCCGAACTCGAGGCGGAACCCGAGGTCGAACAAGATCCAGCACCCGAGGTCAAACCCCAGCCCAAGTCCCTGTTCGGACTAAAACAACCAGAAGAAGCAGAAGAAAAGTCCGAAAAGTCCGTAAAAGAAGACAATCAACCGCTCGAATGGACGCAAGAACGCCCAGAAACCGACAACGACTTACAGGCTGATTCTAGTTGGGGGCTCGACTCCGAGGCGCCCGAGGATGAATCTTCCACAGTAGGTTGGGGCGAGAGCGACGAACAACAAAGCGACGACACCTGGGGTGCAACGCCCGATACCAACGACGAAACCCCATGGAACGAACAAGGAGACAACGATAGCTGGGGGGACGACGACGCCCCCGAACAAAGCTGGGGTGATCAGTCTTCGACTTGGGATGAGGATAAGCCGAAAAAGCCCCAAACGAAGTTGCAGACCCTCGGCAGCGAACTGGTCGAACCGCAACGCAAACCGCGTGCGCCGATTCGCGCCCTAGGAGCACTCGGCGCAACGGGATTACTCGGTCTTATCGGACGCTGCGGCGAGGAGAGAGTCAGCGGGCGAGTTAACATACGAAATGGCGCAGAAGCCCTGAGTTTATATTTTGACGAAGGGCGCCTCACGGCTCTTTCCAGCGCCCGCTTTGATGAAGACCTGCTTCAAGGCGCGTTGGCACAAGGCTGGATTGACGCCAAAGAAATAGCGGCCGTAAGGCATTTGCAACAACGCCGACATGTTTCCGCCGCTTCGGTGCTCATCCGAGAGGGTGTTAAAGACGGGTCGGCCATTCAAAAGCTATCCCAACAAACGGCTGAACGCTGTCTTCTTCGCTGCGCAAATCAAGCAGGTGGAGAAGCCGAGTTTGTTGCCGAAACCGATTCGGGTTCGGCTATAGCGCTGAGTCAAATCGACAGTGTTACACGAGTGATAGCCCTCGCTGAAAGCCTCACAGATTCGCCTCTTTGGGGAGCCATCGTCGGCGGTGATGACGCACGCCCTGAACTGAAAGTTAACCCTCTACCTCAAGACCTGCCCGCACGAGACGCACTTCACCACGCCAACGGGCGACGCAGCCTAATCGAACTAGCGACCGGTAGCGGAGCTCCTATCGCCGACCTGCGCATCGGTTGTCTGGCGGGTCTCGCCTTAGGGCTTTTGGAGTTACAGCGCCTTGGCGTCGCCGCTCTACAACACGCACATCGTCCCGACCGCGCCTTCGAGCGTGCCCAAAGCCAAATTCGTTCGGGCGATTACTTCGCTGTGCTCGGCATTAGCGACGCTCATAGCGAACGTGAAATTGACCAAGCCTTTGCGGCTCGTCTCACTTTATTGCGCCTGCATCTACATGTCGACCATCCTCGCTTTGCCGATCTTTATAACGAACTTGAAGAAGCGCGCGATGTTCTGCTTGACCCGGATTTGAGGGCTCAATATCGAGACGCCAACCCGAAACAGGTGGAGCGATCATGGCCATAAGAGACATTTTGATTTGGCCTAACCCCATTCTCGCCACCAAGGCCGAGCCGGTGGTGACCATCGATGAGGACCTTAAGCGCGTCGCTCTAGATATGGTCGAGACCATGTACGCCGCCCGAGGTATTGGTTTAGCAGCAAACCAAATCGGTATTACCAAGCGTTTGGTGGTCATCGATCTTAACTCCGAAGAGGACGAAGAACACGACCCCGCGCTCGGCCCTCATATTTTTATCAACCCAGTAATCACGGCTCGAGAGGGTTCGGTGCTTTGGGAAGAAGGCTGTTTATCGGTGCCCGGCGAAGTCGGCGATGTGGAGCGCAGCGCCAACATCACGCTCTGCTACAACGATCTAAACGGCGATGAAATCACGGTCGATGCCAGCGAGTTGATGGCCGTTTGTATTCAACATGAGCTCGACCACCTCAATGGTGTGGTCTTTCCTGAGCGCATGCACGACCGCAGCCGAGCTCGAGAGATTCGCCTCGCCATGAAGTCTTTTAAGAGTTCATAATATGGCGCCTTACCGCTTACTCTTTATGGGCACCGCGCCCATCGCCGTGCCAGCCCTGCGCGCCTGTGCTGAACTCGACGGCGTCAATCTACTCGCTGCGGTTTCTCAACCCCCGGCGCGCCGAGGACGAGGTCGCAAACTCAGCCCAAGTGCGCTTCACCAAGCCGCCCTCGAGCTAGGGATTGAAGTACAAACAGCGCAGCGCTTCGCCGGTGCCGAGGGCGATAAAATCCTCGATACCTACCGCCCCGACGCTTGCGTGGTGATGGCTTACGGCCAGATCATCAAAGCAAACCACCTCGCTCGCTGCCCTTCTCGCTGGCTTAACCTGCACGGCTCCTTATTGCCGCGCTGGAGGGGTGCAGCGCCCATCGAGCGCTGTTTGGAAGCGGGGGACGAGCGCACCGGCGTACAACTAATGCAAATGGAGTCCGGGCTTGATACAGGTCCTGTTTACGCTGAGATGAGTTGCCTAACCAACGGGCATACCAGCGCAACCCTGAGCGACGAATTAGCGAAAATAGCAGCAGAGTTACTGCAAAGAGATTTGCTCAAAGTCTTACAAGGCGAGCTGCAAGCTAAGTCTCAAGATGCTGATGGTGCTAGTTATGCGCATCGCCTCGAACGCACTGATGGACACATCAATTTTCTGGGTTCGGCCGATGTCTGGGCAAGAAAAAGTCGCGCCTTCGACCCCAAGCTCGGCCTAAGATGCAAGCTCACTTTTCGCCAAAAAGAATTCGGCGTTAAAATTTGGTCCGCTGATGTTGTGGCCGAAGCCGAAGCGCTAAAACCCGGGCAAATCCTGCGCGCAGACCGCAAGGCTTTATGGGTTTCTTGCGAGCGCGGTGTTCTCGACCTGCGCAGCTTGCAACTTGACGGTAAAAAGAGACTCGACTGGTCTGATTTATGCGCCGGCTTAGCTTTGAGCCAAAACGACCACTTCCATCCATAAAAATAACAGCTTGATGCGGTTGTTTGTTGACACAAAGGAATCAAAGTGATGCACGATCGTTCAGCCGCGCTTCCACGGCATCAGGAGTCACCTTTGCAATCACTTGTGGAGATTCATCCGCATCGCGCCGAAGGGCGCGGTTACCTCGTTCCCGCCAGTCTACACGCCTACCACGGCAAAGTGGATCGTCACATCCGACCAGACGGCGACAGCTACATCATCTTCACCACCCTGCTCGATGCTGAACGCGCCATTCGCGAAGCGGGTTACGAGCCTGCATTGCAGCAAGGGGCGCGAAGCTTTCCGGATCGCCGGGTGGTGCTGCCCAAGCGGGACAACTAAAGCAGCTTATCGAAGGGCCATCGGTCCACGTCGCTTGCTTTGAGTTTAAACACAGGGCCTTTGCCTTGCTGTGCCAAATAGGCGCCACTGTGTTTTTGCAAGCGCAGGTCGATAAGCAATTTACCCGAAAAATCAAAAACCCGAACCCGCTGGCAATTGTCGGCGCAGGTCATCGCTTGCGCATCGTCTACAATCTGCTCAGCCCGCAGATGATGCAGATCCCATTGCATAGCCGATAAAAAATGCGCTTTCTGAATACGCCGCTGATTTTCAAACCAGGAGTCGACCCCTTTGCCGGCAAGCTCGCGACGATAGCTAAATAAACGACCGATATCGTCGCGCAGCTCAAGCACAGCGAGCTGGCTGCGATCGTAGTCAATAACACGTAAATTCCGCAACGTTTCCGGCTGCACCAACAGTTCAGCCAGCCGGTTGCCTTTTAGGCGAAAAACGCTGTTTTCAATGCGCGCATAAAGCGAATCGTCGCGATGAAAGAACTCAAGTCGGTTACTTTTAGTTCCCCGAAGGACATCGATAATTAAATCTGCGTCTTCTAGAACAAGCGCTTCGGACAGCAGATCGCCGGATAACGAACAGATCAAGTCGATCAATGCTTCTGATTTTAAAGAATCAGCGCGGCCTGAACCCAAGGCCCATGACAACTCGAAAAAGCCGCGTTGGCGCTTGAGTTCAAAAGGCGCCGAGCCTACTTGTGGTGTAAAACTTAGCGCATCGACAGAGCCCGCGCTGAAGGGCAAAACCGTATGGGCAGTAAAATCACTAAGTGCCATCAAAGCATTTTTGCCAGCAAGCTGTTTAAGCTTAACCCAGCCCACGCGAAGTTCAGTATTATCAGCCATCGCTACGGCGTAAAGATCCTTGGTGGGATGACGAAACCCTAACGATAACGAACAGGATTTACCGTCCATTTGTAAGGTTAGTTTCTGCTGCGCTGGTTCCAATCCAAGTTTTGACAGCTCGGGTGGGTCATCCAACAAATCTGCATAACTACCGCGAAGCTGAGCCAGACGAACATCAACATTTTTCGCCTCAAGCGGCGTGCCGTCGATAAGACGCCAACGGTCCGATCGGCGCGCTTCGACCGTGAGCTCACCCTCATTCCAAGCCAAACTCGAAATTTTCATAGGATCACCACAAAACAACGATTTCTGGCTGTCTTTCGTCAGCCGGACCTGCTCAGAAGCTTGTCTTTGGTACTTTGATTGCATCCCTATATAGATGCTCACAGCGATCGCTAAAAACGCGCCGGATAGAAGCAGGCCGCGAGCGACAGAGGCGTTCACGAAAAGCGGCGCCGTCGCTGCCAAACGATGAGTCCGGGCAATAAGAACAACAAGGGGAGGGCATCGAGCAGCAGCAAGCGCAGGCGTGAACGCTCTTGGCGCGTTAGGAACAAGCGAGACACCCGGCGCTCCGAGGCGCTAATCGCAAACTCTTGGTCGCCGCCACTGAGCCAATTGATCAAATTCAAGGCTAAGGCACGATTACCCGCATGCACCATGCCGCCATTGCTCATCATCCCAGCATCGCTCAGGAGCCCTAAGCGCGCCTCGTCGCTACGCCGAGCCTCAACCTTACTACGATCATCGCTCCAAAGGGCAGCGAGCAAGGCTCCGCCGCTAACCTGGTCGCCGCGCTGCATTACTCGCCCTAAAGGATCTGCTTGGACCCAGCTCTCAGCCGACGCCGCTGCCAAGGGCTGGACACGTCCACCAGCGCTACCGCCGCCGCGAAGCATAACGATGGGCGCTGGACGGCTGAGCAAAGTACGCAACCCCGAAGCCGCCAAACGAGCTACCACCGCATGATCGGTATAGGCCGCCACCATTGCCGCGGGTTGCCCTTGGACCTCGGGAGCTCCGCTCACCTGAGGGTCGACCACAACTCCCGGACCAAACGACAAACCATGAGATTTGAGTAAAGGGTTGAGCCCCGAGGATACGCCGGCTTGACCAGCGACCAACAAACGCCCGCCAACTTCCATATAGAGCGAGATTAACTCGAGCTCTTGTTCTAAAAATGGAGTTTTTGCGCGCAGCGAGATCAGCGCCGCGGCGGAACTTGGAATTCGTCCTTCTTTGACCAAATCAAGATAGGCTAAAGTAAAACCTTCACCTGTTAATTCCCGTGCCAAACGAGCAAAGCCAGCATGGTCTTCACCATTCAACTCCGCCTCACCATGACCGCGCAAAACGAACAGCGTGCGAGCCTCGCCGAGCAAGCGCTGTAACCCCTGCGCGAGCTGCTGTTCGGTGGGTAAGCGCACGCGCTCTTCACGTTTGCCTAAACGAAGGATGATCTTTGGTGATTCGGCGCTGATTAGGGCAGCCAAAGTGCGCTTGGGATCTCGGCTCGGATCAATCAATTCAAAATCGACATCAGCCCCGCTAGCTTGCAACTGTTCAACCAGCTTTTTAAGCACCCGTCCTTGACCCTGATGAGCACCGTAATACGCCTCAATTTTCAGAGTTTCCGGTAATTTATCGAGCAAGACTCGCGTCTCTTCAGCCACCGTATAAACCTGCTCAGAGGTCATATCCCAAGCCGTACCGCTCTGTTCAAAGAATCCGATAGCGACGCCACCGACAATCAATACGCCAGCTAATAACTGGGCGCTTACCAGCAAATGAACACCACCGCGCCCCGAGACTAAACCGCGGCGGTGTACGTAAAGACCACGCAGCCAGACAGCCAAAGAAACCAGACCTGCAACAATTTTTATAACCGCAAATATAGGCTCATCAAGACTGGTAAGCCAAGTCACAGGAGCCGATATAAGCAGAATGGCGGCAAGCAAACCGAACATGGAATGAGCTGTTTTCATCCTTGCCACCGATGCCGATCAAGGGCGCGTAACGCGACCAACAAGGAAAACCCGATGACGAGTATGAAATACAAAATATCAGCTGCGGCTAAACGGCCAATAGCAAAATTCTCAAGGCGGCTTAGTGGGCTCAAGCCACTGAGGAAACTGCCCCAGAACCCGCCGCCCTGACCGGCTAAACGCAACACCCAGGCAAACAGCAACACCAACAAACTGGCTCCGGCTGCCAGCGCCGGGCTGTCGGTGAGCGAAGACGCCGCGAGACCGACCGCAGCAAAGCTCCAACCCAGCAAAGTCAGGCCGAGTAAGGCGCAAGCTAAGGCGGAATAATCAAAAGCCGACCCAGGTTCTGCAATGAAAGCGAGGACCAAGGGCTCAACCGCCACGACGCTCACCAACAAGAGCACAACGAGCGACAGGGCTAAGAACTTTCCAGCGACCAGTTCAAAGGGTCGGAGCAAAGACGACGCTAGCATCTCAAAGCTCCCTTGAGCGCGTTCCGAGGCCAAGGTTCGCATGGTGAGCAATGGAATAATGAGCACAAAGATATACTCGATATTGAGGATTAACGGCGCCACGATGCGTTCGTGAAAGTGCAAATTAGCAGCTTCGGGGTTTGCTCCGAAGCGCAGGGTCAACTCGATAAACCCGCGGCTTAAAACGATTAAGAAATACCCACTTAGCGCCGACAAGAAGAAGCTGACGACATAGACGAGCGGTGTCGTGAACTGGCGCAACAACTCTACCTGAGCCACGGCAAGCAAGCGGCGCATCATGAGTTTGGCTCAATCTGACAACGGCTAAAAAATGCTGTTTGTAGTGAGCCGCCATAAGCTGCCTGTAAAGCTTCGCGCGAATCATCGGCGACCAAGCGCCCTTGATGAATCATCAAAATATGATCGCAGACCGCCTGCACTTCACTCAACAGATGAGTCGATAAAAGCACCGTATGATCAGCGCCTAAACCACGGATCAAACCGCGCATCGATTCGATCTGGGCTGGGTCCAAGCCCGAAGTCGGCTCATCGAGAATGAGCAGAGACGGCGAACCGAGTAAGGCGCAGGCAAGACCGGTGCGCTGACGAAACCCTTTTGAGAGTTGCCCTTGGAGCTGCTGCAAAACATCGCCCAAGGCACAGCGCTCAATAACCGCATCGATGCTGCTCAAGGGTAAACCCTTTAGTCTCGCCACAAAGCGCAACTGCTCACTGACCCTAAGCTCCGGGTAAAGTGGTGGTTTCTCAGGCAAGAACCCGAGTTGAGCGCGCGCTTGATAGGGGTGCTCAAAAGTGTCGAAACCAGCCACAAAAACTCGCCCAGAGCTCGGTGCCAAAGCACCGGTGATCATGCGTAAGGTGGTTGTTTTACCGGCTCCATTTGGCCCAAGAAAAGCACTAACCGAACCTGCGGGAAGGCTAAAGTTTAAACCGTCTACGGCGCGGCGCGCAGCGAAACTCCTACTTAAGTTCTCAGCGCGAATCATGGTTGTTTGCCAAGTGCCTCATTCAAGGATTTATGCGATTTCTTCGCCAGCCAAACGGAAGTGTTTTTATAGCATTGCTCAGGGCCTAAGCCGGCTTTTTTCGCACTGTATTCAAAGGTTGTTACGGCTGATCCAATGCGACCATCAAGAATACGCAGATCCAAACTGGCTCGGCAAAACATCAGACGTCCTCGACTACCTATTTTTTCAACGCTGACCTTGGCCAAACTTAAAAACCGGGCACCGGCACCGGCGGTTTCTTTGCGCAGAATCGCTTGATCGCCCTGACCGACAGCAATCAATGCGGCGTCGGAAAGATCACTTCCAACAACCTGCCAACCCGCCTTACTAAAGGCGCCGACAAAGGCAGAACGAAGACGCTTATTACAAGGCTTGGGTTCATCGTCCATACTGCAAGAAATTCCCATAACTACAGTCTTTTCCGATCCACAATATTCACCAAACGCCTGACGAATTCGATCTTCAAGGAGGTCGGAATTTACGATCTGGCCCGCCAGTTTTCGGTTACCAGGCAAACCATCGAGCAAACCTTGAGCTTGCTTTAAGTACTCGCATCTTTTTGCTGAACTCGAGCCTTTTAGAAGCGCCGACTCGTAGAGTTGTTGAGCCTTGTCACCGCGCTCAGCCCAACTCGCCTGTAAACTTTCAAATTCAGCAACAGGCCAAGCGATCTGTAGAGCGCAAACCTGCGTCCCATTAAAGGAGCCGCGCCAGGTCGCATCGAGTTTGGCGCCTTGAATACTAATGGTCTTACCACCAATGCTAAGTGATTTTTTGCTGTAGCGTACCGGTGAGGATGAGACACCAAAAAGCTTGGACAGGCTTGTCCATGCCTTGACCTCGGCAGCTTCGCAGGTGCTGTTATCAACGGTGCCGGCGCTCTCGATAGCGACGCAAAAGTGAGCAGGAACCACTTGGGTCTCACCGCTTATAATGGTCGTGGTATACCCAAGCGCACAACCAGCGCCTTTAATCATCCATTCGGGTGCAGCCGTTGAATCTACCAACAACTCGCCGTAGCGTTCTTTAAAACGATTGGGCGCATCGGGTTCAGTTGTTTGCGGCGCTACCTGAACCCTTGGACTCGAAGTGCAGCCAACGAAAGCAAACAAAAACACCCAACGCATCATGGAATTTCCTCTGGGGCTTGCGCGTTTGTTGGTGCCCCAAGCTTACCATTTTTCCACGATATAATGATGAGAATGAGGGCGCTACCTGCAACCAATACGGAGATTAATTGGGAAGTACTCATGCCCAGAACCAAGTCAACACCGCGCGCTTTATCGCCGCGGAAAGTCTCCATCACCGAGCGTAGAATGGGGTAGAGCATCAACCACGCGAGCAGAATCTGCCCATGAAAGGCTTTTCGGTTGCGCCACATGACCAAGATAAAGAACAAACTGAGTTCGCCGAAACTTTCGTAGAGCTGAACCGGGTGCAAGTCCGGAGTATGCTGCAATAAGCCACCTGCCGCGGCCAGTGGGATTTCTCCATTCGCTGCCATCCCCTGATAAGCCAACGAACCGGTTGCGCCGCCCGAGCCGATTAAAGCCTCGCTCGCCGCCGGAAAATTAGCACCGAGATGATGATCGACAGGACGCCCCCAACAACAACCCGCAGCGAAACAACCAAGGCGCCCAAAAGCATGACCAAGCGCCAGGCTCGGAATGATAATATCGCCGGTAAGCCAAGGGTTTAAGCGATGAGCGCGAACCGCCCAGAGGAAATAACCAAGGGCCCCAAGAAAACCGCCGTAAAAGACTAATCCACCTTCCCAAATCTTAAAGATCTTAAGAGGGTCAGAGGAATAGGTGCTCCAGTTGACGATGATGAACAGTGTTCGAGCGCCAACCAAACCCCAAGCAAGAAGCCAAAAACCCATATCGGCGATGCGCTCATCGTCTTCGCCAATCTGACGAGCGTAACGCTGCGCCAAATTGAGCCCGACGATGAATCCCAAAAAGATCATCAAGCCGTAGGTATGAAGTTTTAGGGTATCACCGAATTGAATAAGTACAGGTAACATTAGGCCTCCACAGCAACAGTGCAACGAGCGCAGAGCCCGCTTTCTTCCAAGGGATCTGGGCGCCAACAACGATCGCAGGGCGAGCTTTCAACCGCAGCGATCGAAACCTCTCCAGAATCGACAAGCAGCAGATCGCCGACGAGTAAAAGTTCTGCGAGTTCATTGCCAAAAAGAGCGACTTTCTCTCGCTCATCTGAGCTTAGCGGCAAGCTGACACAGGCTTCGTACGTATGGTGTTTGGCACGCCGAAAAATCTCGAGTTGTTGAGCTATTCGCTCCCGAAGGGACCATAAAAGCTCAAGCTGTTCAGACGCCGACTTACTCAAATCTACAGCGACCGGATAATCGTCTAAATGAACCGATTCCTGGCGAGGTCCAGGGAGATGGTCGTAGGCATCTTCAGCCGTAAAAGGCATCACCGGGGCGATGAGACGAATCAAGGTATGAGCATGGTGATAGAGCACTGTTTGCGTCGCACGACGACGCTGACCGTCGGCTACATCGCAATACAAACGGTCTTTGGCGATATCGAGGTAGCGCGATGAGAATTGCGAACAGTATTCGTTGATCGTTTGCATGGCGCTGTGGAACGAAAAGCAACCGAGTTGATAATCGACAGTAGCCACCAAGGTATCGAGTTCGGTGAGAACAGCCGCGTCGAGCCAACTTAACTCATCGCCACTTCGAGCGTCCTTTGCCGGGTCGAAATCATGCAAGTTTCCTAATAAAAAGCGCAGAGTATTGCGCAATTTCCGATAACTATCAGCGCTACGTTTCAAAATCTCATCGGAGACACGAATATCTTCTCGATAATCCGCAGAAGCAGCCCAGAGGCGAATTAATTCAGCACCTGATTTATCAATTTCATCGGCGACTGAAGTAAAATTCTTCTTCGATTTACTAAGCTTTAAACCTTTACCATCGACGACAAAGCCATGAGTTAACACGCGTTTATAAGGAGCCTTATTGCGCGTCGCTACCGAGGCGAGCAACGAAGTGTGAAACCAGCCTCGATGTTGATCTGAACCTTCAAGGTACAGATCCACCGCTTCGCTATCATGACCAGTGGCAGCAAAAGACACGCCCGAATCAAACCAAACATCCAAAATATCGGAATCACGTTCTAATTCAGAGCCACCGCATGCGCCACACTTGGCACCTTCAGGTAATAATTTTTCGATCGGCCATTCGTACCAAATATCGGAAGTATGCTCGCTGAATAGATCAGCGAGCTGGTCCACCCAATCGGCGTTAACCGTGACCTCAGAACAACTGAGACAATGAAAAGCTGGGATGGGTACACCCCAGGAACGTTGACGCGATAAGCACCAGTCCGGACGGACTGAAAGCATGGAATAGATACGAGTTTTTCCCCAAGTTGGTATCCATTCAACGCCTTCGATTGCGCTTAAACAACGAGCTCGAAGATCGTCGTGATCCATTTTTAGAAACCACTGTTCGGTGGCGCGAAAAAGCAAAGGGCGACCGCAACGACTATGGTGAGGATAACTGTGATCTATAGTTTCACCGACAGCGTTGAGAAGATGACCTGAGGCAGCTAAATCTTCAACGATTTCGTTGTTAACGGCTTGAGATTTTTTACCTGCATAAGGCCCGGCTTGGTCGGTAAATCGTCCATAGCGATCGACAGGAACGGACACTTCAAGATCGTTTATTTTCCCAACTCTAAAATCGTCTTCACCATGCCCAGGAGCCGTATGAACACAGCCAGTACCCGCGTCAGTGGTCACATGATCCCCGAGA
>JAPKCE010000473.1 GCA_028823075.1 Myxococcota bacterium | reverse complement strand
CCAGCGCGCAAACGTTCGACCAGATCGATGGAGATCGGCGTTTTTCCGGAACCACCAACTCGCGGGTTACCCACGATGAGCAGAGGAACCTCATGCCCTTCGGTACGTCGCTGGGCCTCGCGCCAAGCCTGGGCGTTAGCGTATAACCAGCCAGCTGGCCGCAGCAACTGACTCGCGACCCCTCGCCAATACCAAGGCCGCGGCAGGGCGCTCATGAGGGACCCAGCAGACCGAGGATGGATTCGGCGCAACGGGCGCCCGCGCCGCTGCGCGCCGCCACCGACTCTTGGGCCAAAGCCCCGAGTTCGGCACAACCTTGTGGATTAAAAAGCAGTTGATCGAGCGTTTCAAGAAGCACTTCGAAATCGCCAACTTGGATTCCGCCGCGCCCAACCAACAAGGCAACTTCATCGGCAAAATTATCCATGAAGGGGCCGAACAGCACGGGTTTTCCGCAGGCCGCGGGTTCGAGAATGTTTTGCCCACCGCGCGCTATGAAACTACCGCCAACAAAAACGACGTCGGCAAGAGCGTAAGCCGCCATTAATTCGCCGATACGGTCGAGCACCGTCAAACCGCCTTTTGCGCCCTCCCCTTGAGAATGCAAAGCGACCGGCAAAGCGGCAGTTCGGCCCAGTTCGGCGACGCGCTCGGAACGCTCGATGTAGCGAGGTGCGATGAGCAGGTCGAGATCAGGGTGCCGTTGAAGAAGCTTTTTATAAACAGCGATAAGATCCGCCTCTTCACCATCATGAGTCGAGCCACAAACCCATAACCGTCGCGCCGGATCCCGTTGCAACTGCTGGGCTAGGCTTTGAGTCTGGGCCAGCCCGGGCAACTGCAAATTATCGTATTTGGTGTTTCCCGTAATGCGCAGCGCAAATTCCGAGGCACCCAAGGCAGCGGCGCGCTCAGCCTCGGAGCGGTTGCGCATCAGGAGACGGTCGAAACGCTTGAGCGGGTTTCCAAGGGTGGCGAAAAGGCGTTTATACGTGGCCTGGTGCAGCGCGCTGATGCGCCCGTTCGTGAGCACCAAACGAGCCCCGCTTTCGGCTGTATAATGAATCCAGTTGGGCCAAAGTTCGGTATACTCAAGCACCAAAACATCGGGCTTTATAAGCGCTAAGCTGCGCTTGACGGAAAACGGTACATCCCAGGGCGAATAGATCAGAGCGTCGATCCCTTGCATGCGCGCCCGAGCCATATCCTGACCACTTTGGGTCATTGACGAAACGACAATGCCGATGCCCGCTCGCTGCTCGCGCAGAGCGTTAATAACCGGCTGCAGCGCCAGCAGGTCACCGGCTGAAGCGCCGTGAAGCCAGATGCGCGGGCTACCAAGGCGGGAAAAATCCTGGCCATAAAAGCCAAGTCGCTGACGCCAACCGCGGCGCAGTTTAGGATTGGCGAGCAAAAACGGCGTAGCGAGCGCGAACAACAGCGGACTGAGCAAGCGGTACAGAAAAGCCACGCTTAGGCTCAGTCGGACTTATTGACGTGATGCGGATCGAGCGCGTCGCGCAGGCCATCACCAAAGAAGTTAAAACAGACCACGGCGATAAGAATAAACAACCCAGGCCAGAAGGCGAGCAAAGGCGAGTCCTGGAGGTAGTCGAGCGCGTTACGCAGCATGTTTCCCCACGATGCGGTGGGAGGTTTGACGCCAAGCCCAAGGAAGGAAAGCACCGACTCGTAGAGGATCACGCCGCCCACTTCGAGGGTGGCAGCGACGATGATGGGAGCCATAGAGTTGGGGATGATATGTTGGATGATGACATGCTTATGGGGCGCGCCAAACGCTTGCGAAGCGGCGACAAAATCCAGTTCTTTAATCTGCAAGGCGGCGGCGCGCACCAGGCGCGCCACGGTCATCCAGGAGAAGAAAACGACAATGATGATGAGCTGCACAACCGAGACCATGGTCCCCGAACCCAGGGTGTCGCTTTGCAGGCCGAGCAGCAGCCCCGATAAAGGCAGCCCAAAGCCAAGAGCTGCCAAAATGCCGGTGCCGTAAATCGCCGTCATGCCGGCGCGCCGGTCGGCGAAGAAAATGCCCGCAGAGACGAGCATGAAGAGCATGCCGCAGATCACGCCGACTGCGGCCCAAGTGCCGCCGTGCGAGGCGATCTTCTGGAGATCAAGCGCCGCGAAAACGATCATCAGCGGCAGCACTGGGACGCTCAACATGGCGTCGGTAAAACGCATCAGGACCGCGTCGACGAGCCCGCCGAAATAACCAGCGATGACACCGATGGTGGTGCCGATAACAGCCGCCGCTACCGCCGAGATCAAGCCGACGGTAAGCGATATCCGGCCGCCGTACATGAGCCGCAAGAAGACATCGCGCCCGAGTTCATCGGTACCAAAAGGGTGGGCCAGACTCATCCCCGCGTAACGGTTACTCAAATCAATAAAGGTGGGGTCGCCGCCAAACAAGGGCGCCAACACGGGTACGCCATAGGCG
>JAPKCE010000029.1 GCA_028823075.1 Myxococcota bacterium | reverse complement strand
TAGCGAAGAAGGCTGCGGCGCTGGGCATGACGGTCAAACCCTGGGTTAAAACCTCGCTAGCTCCCGGCTCGCGAGTGGTCGCCGATTATTACGAAAAAGCCGGTCTTCAAGACGCTCTTAACCAACTTGGTTTCCACGTTGTAGGCTACGGCTGTACCACTTGTATCGGCAACTCGGGTCCTCTTTCGGACCCTATTATCGAGGCCATCAACGGCGCAAACTTGGCGGTAACGTCCGTGCTTTCGGGGAATCGCAACTTCGAAGGGCGCATCAGCCCGAACATCCGCGGCAACTACCTAGCGAGTCCGCCTTTAGTGGTAGCCTATGCGCTGGCCGGCACCGTCAACATCGATTTGAGCAGTGAGCCGGTAGGCGAAGATGCCCAGGGGCGCTCGGTGTATCTTCACGAGTTGTGGCCCAGCCATGAGGAAGTACAGCAGACCATCGCTGCGAGCCTCGATTCCTCACAGTTCATTGAGCAGTATCGCGATGTAGCGAACAGCAACCCTGAATGGAACGCTATCGAAGTGCCCGAGGGTAAGGTTTACGAATGGGACGATTCGAGCACCTATATTCAAGAACCTCCGTTTTTCGTTGGCCTGAGCGCTGAACCCGAGCCGATCAGCGGGATCAGCGGCGCCCGCGTCTTGCTCAAGCTCGGCGATTCGGTAACCACCGACCACATCAGCCCAGCAGGCGCCTTTAAGGCCGACCACCCGGCCGGAATTTGGCTCAGCGAACGCGATGTCGCCCAGCGCGACTTCAACTCCTACGGTTCGCGCCGTGGCAACGACCGGGTGATGACCCGTGGCACCTTCGCTAATGTGCGCATTCGCAACCTGCTCGCTCCGGGCACCGAAGGCGGATACACCTCGATGCAAGCTGGCGGCGAGACTTTTAGCGTCTACGATGCAGCACAGAAATTCAAAGCTTCTGGCACACCGCTGGTGGTGCTCGCTGGCGATCAATACGGTACGGGGTCGAGCCGCGACTGGGCTGCCAAGGGCACCTTCCTGCTCGGTGTCAAAGTGGTGATCGCCAAATCCTACGAACGCATTCATCGCTCGAACCTTGTCGGCATGGGCGTGCTGCCCTTGCAGTTCAAGGCGGGCGAAGACCATGAGAGCCTCGGGCTCGACGGTTTTGAGACCTTCGACTTCGCCGGGCTAGACGATGAGCTAAAACCACTTCAGGGCCTGCAAGTCACCGCCACAAAAGGCGACGGCACGCAGATTCATTTTGACGCTGAAGTGCGAATCGATACCCCAGTCGAAGTCGATTATTATCGCAACGGCGGCATCCTGCAGACGGTGCTGCGGCAGATCGCCAACGCTTGAACGAACAGCTTATAGGGCTTCGCTTTGACAGCTTGGGCTTGCTCGATATGCCGGGCGGCAAGCGGCTTCATGTTGCGACACCTGAGTTGTTGCTCCCGGAATTGCGGCCCGATGTTTTGGTGATAGCGAGACGCGCCTGGGAAGACCGACTGCGCGCCGAATATGTAGGCGTCATGATTATGCGGCGCTTTCATGGTCTTTTAGTTGATCTGAACGCACCCATGGATTTGCAAGAACTGGCCTTGGGCATGATGTTTCAAGAGCAGCAGCATACGCGCTACTGCGCGGTTGCAGCGTCTGCTCTTGGTAGCCAATTAGAGATCGGGTTTTCGCTCGCCGAGCTGCAACAAGCACGCGACGAAGCACCTCTTCCCGAGCAAACAATGGCGATGATTGTCGGCACTTTTTTATGCGGCGAAGGCACGGCTCTCGAACTGCTCAAACACAGCATCGCCGAACTCCCGAAAAACGGGTTTTCGCAGTTGCTACGACTCATCGTTCGCGACGAGGTGTTACATGCCGGCATCGGCGTGAAACTGCTCAGCGCTTTGCGTGCCGACCGCCAAAGTGGATGGCTAAAATACCCGGGCGACCGCTGGGTACTCAATTACGTCGAGCGCCAAACCTCGATGATGAAACGCCGTGACGTCGTCGAGCCCGACGAAGCAAAACTCTTTGAAGACCCCCAAGCAGCAGAGCAGTTACGCGCCTTGGGCATTGCCGACAGCCGCGGGTTTTTGGCTTGCTATCACCAGGCCATCGACGAGGGTATTCCAAAAGCTTTAGCAAAAATCGGTCTAATCTCAGATTAACCTATCAGCGCAATTATCTCCCACTAAACGGCTCAAGACAGCTGCATACATTTCGGAAAGTCGCGCGTCCGTGACAATCTGCGAATTTCGGAGCGAAGCTGAGAAACGAGCGCACGAAAGTCACACCCTGCAGAAACCAACTCGCAACCGACTTAAAATTGAACTAGGTTCCCCGACACCAACGAACGAGAGCGCACCATGAACCCCTATTTCACAAAACCTCTCCTGATCGGCAGCGCTCTTCTTTTTGGAGCCTGCGAGCGTCCCGTATTCTCGGGGTTGCCAGACGCAGACGCAGACGCAGGCGAAGGCGACGACAGTGGCCCCGCAGCCGATGCCGCTCAGGCTTTCGATTCAGGGAGCGTCTCCGACTCGGGTCCCTTGCTCGATAGCGGTCCCGTCCCACAAGATGCGGCAGCGCCCGCTGCCGATTCCGGAGAACCGGCGATCGATTCAGGGCCAAACCTAAGGCCGCCCAACAACGGCGATGTCTGCACCGACCGCGGTGATGCCTACTGCGCTAACGGGAACGCCGAGTTCTTCTGCACGGGCACCCATTGGCAGCGCACCGATAACTTTGATTGCGCGCCGTGCACCGACGGCAACGACTTTACGGGCTACGGGTTGGCGAGTTGCCAACCCGTAAACAGCGACGCCTGCGCGCATCACAGCCAAGCCTGGTGCGAACAAAACCTCGAAGCCATTATGATCTGCATGGGACGATGGATAGAAACTACCCAAATTCCTGGTTGCGGCCCCTGTACACTCGATGAAGAGGGTTATCTGGTTTCGGCCTGCGCATCGCCTGGATTCATCGGCTTGGATCAAGCCTCCCGCGATCGCGCCCCTGGCCAATTGCTCAGGCCGAGCTAAGATCTAAAAACAAGTAGTTTGCGCTTGCGCTGACTGACCTTCGTACGTAGCGGGGCACGCCCGCTGCAAAGTGGGCACTAATCTCCACGCTCAAGGGTGGAGGCCCACCCCGGGTGATTCCGCCGTCGAGCGCGAATTGGGTGGGCTGCTTGGGCGGTCGTTTAACCCGAAAGGAAAGCTCGATGAGCAAAGGCCAATTGTCCATGAAGAAGATGCTCGAAGTGGGTGCCCACTTCGGTCACCGTGTTTCACGCTGGAACCCGAAGATGAAGCCCTTCATCTTCGGTGCTCGCAACGGCATCTACATCCTTAACTTACAAGAAACTCACTACCGTTTTGCACAAGCTTACGAGTTCATCACTAAGATGAGCGCCAAGGGCGAGAGCATGCTCTTTGTGGGTACCAAGACTGCCGCCGCCGACACGTTGCGCGAGCAAGCCGAGCGCTCCGGGCAACCCTTCGTGACCACCCGCTGGCTTGGTGGCACGCTGACCAACTGGAACACCATTCGGCAAAGCGTCGAGCGCATGAAGAAGCTCGAAAAACTGCTGGGCGACGAACTCGCCATCTCCAGCTACACAAAGAAAGAGCAGCTCGACATGGAGCGCTCAATGGCCAAACTAGAACGCAACCTTTGCGGTATTCGAGACCTTAAGCGTCGTCCCGGCGCAATCTTTGTGGTCGACATCAATCGCGAGGCCATCGCCGTACGCGAAGCCCGCCGTTTGAACATCCCAGTGATCGCTCTGATCGATACCAACTGCGATCCCGATGTTGTCGATTACCCCATCCCGGCTAACGACGACGCCATCCGCTGCATCGAACTCTTCACCACTGCGCTCGCCGACGCCTGCATCGAAGGCGCTGCAAACTTTAAAGAAGAGCAGTCCCGCCGTCCCAAGAAGGAAGCCGGCGCCGGTAAAGATAAGCGCCGTGAAGGTGGTGGTCCCGAGGTTGCTGTAATCCATAGCAGCACCCAAAGGATGCCCCCAAGAAAGTCACTGCAAAAGCTGCCGAAGCCAAAGATGAAACCTCCAAGAAGGTCGACGTAAAAGCTCCTGAAGCGAAAGAAGAGGCAACGGAGAAAGTCGAAGTAAAGGCTGCTGAAGCCAAAGAAGAGGCAACGAAGAAAGTCGAAGCCAAGAAAGCTGCTCCTAAAAAGGCAGCGGCTAAGAAAGTGGCCGCTAAAAAACCTGAAGCTAAGGAAGAGGCTGTTAAAGCCGACGCCGAAACTGAAGCCGAGTAAAAAGGAAAACCTCATGAAGGTCACTGCTGCCCATGTTAAAGAACTGCGCGAGCGTACCGGCGCCGGCATGATGGACTGCCGCAAGGCACTCATCGAAAGTGAATGCGACCTGGAACTAGCCATCGAAGTTCTGCGCAAAGCTGGTGCTGCGAAAGCGGCGAAAAAATCAGGCCGCGTCGCCGCTGAAGGTTTGGTCGACGCCGTAATTACGGCGGATGGCACTGCGGTCCTGGTCGAAGTCAATTGTGAAACTGATTTTGTGGCGCGCAATGAGAGCTTCCGCTCTTTCGTCGACACCATCAAAAGCACTGTCGCTAACGAAGGCGTCGACGGGGTTGCCGACAAGGTCAACGTTGCGCGCACTGAATTGGTGGCTACCATCGGTGAGAACATCAAGGTTCGCCGAGCCGAGCGTTTCGACAGCGACAGCGCAAACTTCGCCTACGTCCACCCCGGCAACCGCATCGCCGTCATCCTTCAGCTTCAAGGCGGAAATGACTCCGATGAGGTTAGCAAGTTCGGTAAGGACCTTTGCTTCCATATCGCCGCGATGAACCCGCTTTGCACAAGTCAAAATGACGTACCCAGCGACGTCATCGAACAAGAAAGGCGCATCGCTCGCGAGCAACTAACGGCAGAGGGCAAACCCGAAGGGATGATCGAGAAAATCATCCCCGGCAAGCTCAAGCGGTTCTATAAAGACCGCTGCTTGCTCGACCAAGAAGCTGCCATGGGCGATGACGGTGTCACCAACCAGGCCTTGCTCGATGCGCTGATGAAATCCATTGATACCCCCGTCACTGTGACGGGCTTCATGCGCTACGAACTCGGTGAGGGAATCGAGAAAAAAGTGGATAACCTAGCGGCTGAAGTCGCAGCGATGACCGGCGGTGCGTGAGTGACTTACCGACGCGTGCTGCTGAAACTCAGCGGTGAAGCTTTACAGGGTGGCCAGGGCTATGGGGTTGACCCCGAAGTCCTGGCTAACTTGTCTTCGGAGTTAGCCGACATCTGCGCCAGTGGCGTGCAACTCGGCTTGGTTCTCGGCGGCGGTAATATCTTCCGCGGCGTCGCCGGTGCCAGCGCTGGAATGGACCGCGCCCATGCGGATTATATGGGCATGCTCGCTACAGTAATCAATGCGCTTGCCATGCAAGATGCGCTTGAAAAGGCAGGTGTTCCGACCCGCGTTATGACCGCTATTTCGATGCCCGAAGTCGCCGAGCCTTATATTCGCCGTCGCGCCATGGCGCATCTGGACAAAGGCGTCGTCGTGATCTTCGCTGCGGGCACCGGAAACCCCTTCTTTACCACCGACACCGCGGCGGCACTGCGCGCCATGGAAGTCGGGGCTGATGTCATATTAAAGGGCACAAAGGTCGACGGTATTTACGAAGAGGACCCGGTCAAAAATCCGCAGGCGCGTCGTTTCGAAGAGATCGGTTACACTGAAGTTCTACGCCGCCGTCTTGAGGTGATGGACGCGACGGCGATCAGCCTTTGCCGAGAAAATGGCATGCCAATTGCTGTCTTCAATATGAACACCCGAGGCAACATCGCCCGCATGATCGCTGGTGAGCGTAAAATCGGCACTCTGGTAGTTCCAGATTAGGACATCGACATGATCAACGAGGTAATCGAAGACGTCGAAAGCAGCATGAACGCGACCATCGAAGCGATCCGCCGTGATCTCTCTAGGTTGCGTACAGGCCGCGCTAACGCCAGCCTACTCGAACCTGTGCGCGTCGACTACTACGGCTCAAAAACACCGCTTTCGCAAATGGCCAGCGTAACCGTCCCTGAAGCTCGTGTGTTGCAGGTTAAACCTTGGGATAAATCAGTGATCGGCGCTGTCGAACGGGCCTTGCACGAAGCCAATCTTGGAGTCTCTCCCCAGAGCGACGGTGAAGTCATCCGTTTAATCTTTCCGGCCACCACCGAAGAGCGGCGCAAAGAGTTTGTCAAAGAGTCGTGGATTCATATCGAAAACGGCAAAGTCTCCATTCGAAACAAGCGTCGCGACGGTAACGACATGCTCAAAGAACTCGAGAAAGACGGGGATATTGGTGAAGATCTGCTTAAGGTGGCCCTCGCTAAGGTACAGGATTTGACCAATTCTAATACCAACGCATTGGACCAACTCGGTAAACAAAAAGAGCAGGAGATCCTGACCGTCTGAAGGCGGTCAGAACCGCGCATATGTCGCAGACTCCGCGCCATGTTGCGATCATCATGGATGGTAATGGCCGTTGGGCAGAAGCTCGCGGGCTTGGGCGTCTCGAGGGTCATCATGCCGGCGCAGCTAGTGTTCGTACCATCACCACACGGGCTCGAGAACGCGGCGTTGAATCGTTGACGCTTTTCGCCTTCTCCACCGAAAACTGGAATCGCCCAAAAGGTGAAGTGCGCGGCCTATGGAGGCTGCTTATCGATTTTTTGAAAACCGAACTGCCGACATTAATCAAAAATCAGATCGGGCTGCGCCTACTCGGTGATCCGGACGCTATACCGCCGCTCGCGCTGCGCACCCTCAACAGCGTCATCAATCGCAGCCAAAAAAATACTCGTATGACGCTTAATTTAGCACTCAACTACGGTGCTAAAGATGAGATTTTACAGGCGATGCGGCGACTCAGCGAGGCCGGTGAACCCTTCGACGAAGCCCACCTTGAAAAAAGACTCTACACCGCCGGTCAAGCGCCGGTTGACCTGCTCATTCGCACTGGCGGCGAACACCGGTTAAGTAACTTTCTGCTCTGGCAATCAGCCTACGCAGAACTTCTTTTTAGCGATATTTTATGGCCTGACTTCGACGCCGCAGCATTCGATGATGCGCTCACTGAATACGCCAAACGAGAACGGCGTTTCGGTCGCACCGGCGCTCAAATTCGCGGGGAATTATAATGAATTTACTACTGCGCATCGCTTCGGCCTTAGTGCTGCTTCCGCTGGTCCTTTCGGCTATTCACTTCGGCGGACCCTTTTTCTTTGCTCTGGTGGTCATCGCCGTCGCTATCGCTATCTACGAAGGTCTCGGCTTGGTCCTTCCCAACCTTCAACAGCGCCGCCTTCAGGCCCTCATCCTAGGGGCTACGCTCGGTGGGGTTGCTGGTTTGATCGTCGATCCGAGCATGCCGGCCGCCGCCGCTCTCGCCATGTTAATTCTCGGTGCTGTACTCAGCGCTGCCGAAGTGGTCGTAAGACCCGGAGACATTGAAGGCGCGGCCAAACGCTGGACCGGCTCGGTTTTCGTCGCTCTTTATGCGGGTGTCCCCCTGTTGTTGATGCTGGCGCTACGCCAGCTTGGCGACGGCGACATCGGAGCGCGCTTCATCTACCTCTGCATGGCGGCGACCTGGGGCAACGACACGCTGGCTTACTTTACGGGACGAGCCTTTGGTAAACACCCCTTGCACCCCGTCATCTCCCCGAAAAAGACCTGGGAAGGGTTTTATGGTGGCGCCGCCGGTTCCGTCGCCGCAGCGCTGATTTGTCGTGCGACGTTCCTACCTGAGCTTGCGCTAGGCGAAGCGCTGGTCTTTGGCTTGGTGATGGCGCCTCTGGTACCCCTGGGCGACCTGGCGGAAAGCGTGCTCAAGCGCGCTGCGGGCGCCAAAGACAGCGGCAACTTGATCCCGGGTCACGGCGGCTTGCTCGACCGCATCGACGCGCTGCTTTTTGCCCTGCCCTGGACCTACCTACTCGCGCTCTACACGCTGCGTCCATGAGGCGAATCTCTCTACTTGGAAGCACCGGTTCAATCGGGACGCAATGTCTCGACCTTGCGCAGCGACTGCCAGAAACTTTGCAAATCGTTGGTTTGGGCGCCGGGCGTTCGCTGGGAAAGCTAGCTGACCAAGCCAAACGTTTTCGCCCACAGTTGGTTTGTTGTGCGGATGAAAAAGACCGCCCCGAATTAATCGCCCGCATTGGAGATTCGAGCATCGAGGTGATGTTTGGCGACGAGGGGCAGCGTGCGCTGGCGAGCTTGGGTGAAGCCGACACGGTGCTCGCCGCCGTGGTAGGCTACGCCGGCTTGACGGGAACTTTGGCGGCTGCCCGAGCCGGGAAACGTATCGCCCTGGCGAACAAGGAAAGCCTGGTCGCCGCGGGTGAGTTGCTGAGTAAAACCTGCCGCCAATTTGGCGCCGAATTACTGCCGGTAGATTCCGAACATGCGGCCTTGCACCAATGCCTCAACGGCGAGGGGATGGAGCATGTTAAAAGCCTTTGGCTCACTGCCAGCGGTGGCCCTTTCCGAGGGAAAACTCGCAGCGAATTGGAAAGTATAGGGGTTCAAGAGGCGCTCAACCACCCGAATTGGTCCATGGGCCCAAAGATCAGCATCGATTCGGCGACCCTCATGAACAAAGGTCTTGAGCTCATCGAGGCGGCCTGGCTGTTCGACGTCGCGCCGCAAAAAATCGAAATCGTCGTTCATCCTCCGAGCATTGTACATTCCATGGTCGAGTTTATCGACGGCAGCTTTAAAGCCCAGCTTGGGGCGCCGGATATGCGCGGCGCCATCGCTTATGCGCTAAGCGCTCCCGAGCGCCTCCCCTTGCTGAAAACGCAGAGCATTCGTTCGTGGAACCCGATGGGCCAGAGCCTGGCGTTTGAAGACTACGATCGGCAGTTATTCGTTGCCCCCGACCTTTGCCGCTCGGCATTGGAATTAGGCGGCGGCGCGGCGGCGGCGCTGAACGCCATTAACGAAGTGGTCGTGGCCCAGTTCCTCGCCGGTAAAGGGAGATTTTTGGGTATTAGCGAGACCCTGCAACGAGGACTCGAAGCCATTGCTCGAATGAACCTCAGCGCTGACAGTCTCGAAGCCGTCGAGGACGCAGACGCGGCGGGCCGCGGCTGGGCGCTTTCTCTTTGAACTCCTGGAAAGCGCTGGCGGGGCTGTTTACGCTGTTTATGGTTCCCAGGCTTTTAATGCTCGGCGACGCCCGATGGACGGGTGAAGAGAGCTGGTTTTTTTCGCAGATTCACGCAACCGGGCAAGGCTTGCGCTGGAGCGCTTTGGGCACACCTGTGTCGGGGACTCATGGCAGTCATCCTGGGCCCTATTTTTATTGGCTGCTGGCACCGTTTTCGCTCGGTGCCTCGCCATGGCTCGTAAGCTTTGCTGTCGCTCTCTTCGATAGCCTGGGTCACCTCTTGGCTCTTGCCGGGCTTAAACGGCTCTGGGGCGAGGGTGAAAAACAGCGGCTCGCCCTTGGGATTGCCACTGGCTTGTTGGCACTTAGCCCCTGGGCGCTGCTCTACGCTGATCGCCCTTGGAACTCGAATCTGGTGAGTCTACCGGTTGGCTTGGCGCTTTTTGGCTTGGCATCGTGGTGGCGCAATGGGGGGCTAACGGGCTTTCTATGCCTCACCGCCGGGCTGGCCGTATTGCCCAGTTTCCACCTCAGCGCGCCGATTTTGGGGCTTCCGATGCTGCTTGCGGTGGCGAGCCGCTGGCGACTGCTGAATCACCGTTCAGTTTTGGCTGGCGCCATGCTCTCTACTCTAATTTGGGCGCCCTATCTTAGCCACGAATGGGAAAATAGCGCGGCCAACACGCGAGCTTTGCTTAGCCGAAGTTTACCGTCGGTTTCGAGCCCCAGCAATACCCTGCTGGCGCTCAGCTGGCCGCTCCGTCTGGTGGCTCCAGAAATCGGCTATCACGCGCAAAAAGGGTATTGGTCACCTTACCAACCCGGCGCCTGGACTCGTCCCGACAGTTCGGCCGGAAGCGCTTGGCACCGAGTTCATACAAGCTTGGCGCTTCCCGGTATTTTACTCGGCCTTGGACTCGCTTTTGCTAGCTTGGGCTGGTGGTTGTTTGGGCTTAGGCGCCGAAAAAATCGTGACCTCTTCGCGTTCGTATTAACCGTTGGAACGCTTAGCGGCTGGATGTTGCTGCTCATCGCTGGGCGCCGCGCCTATCCACATTACCTGCATCCTTTACTTCCCTTCTACGCTGGAGCTTTTGGTTTGGGTCTAGCGGAACTCTGCCGGCCAGGCCGCTGGCGAGCGTTGTTGCTGGGCGCCTTTGTCGTACAACTCTTTAGCGGAGTCGTGGTGAGCGCCCGCTTTCAAAGCGAAAACGACCAGCAATTTGGGCTCAACGCAAACCTTTACACCCTGGAATTGATACGTCGCTTCGGTGACGTAAAGCCGTACTTTTGCGGTGCTCTAGGGTATCGATCCTCGAACCAACTCAAGGGGATTGCCGAGGTGAGCCATGCGGGGCTCCGTCTGGATGGCAAGGCCTTCTCTTTGGTGCATGCTCTCCCCGGAAACTTGCCGGATCATTTGATAAAAATGGCTAGCTGGCGACAAAAAATCCACGGGGTCGAGCATTTCTTGATCGAAGGAGCTTTACCCGAAAGCTGGCGACGCGTAGGTTGTCGCTAATCTGAATGAGGATTCATTCACCTTTGAGCCGAAACCCAGAAAAACGTCATCAGATCATCTCGGCCGCGCAGAGCGTCTTCGCTGAGCTCGGCTTTGATCGAGCGCGCATTAGCGATATCGCCCGTAAGGCAGGTGTCGCCGACGGGACCATCTATCTGTACTTTAAGAGCAAAGACGAGTTGCTTATCAGCCTGTTCGAAGAGCGGGTGCAACCGGCCATGCAAACCATCGAAGAATCGGTGGCTCAAGGGGCGCAAGACCCGCGAGGCCGTTTCGCCAGCCTCATCGGCGCTTACCTCGACGCCATGCAAGCTGATCCCACTTTAGGGACGATCATCACCATGCAGGTTCGTCAAAGCAGGCGCTTTGTTACCGATTATACCAACAGGCCGCTGGCGCGCTTTTTCGAAGTGTTGACGAGCAGCTTCAACGATGGCGTCCGGCAAGGGATTTTCCGTGGCGACCTGAGTATTGAAGCGCTGCGCTGGATGGTCTTTGGTAGCCTCGATGCCTTCACCCTAGCCTGGAGCCTGAAACGCGGCGAAGCCTCCGATCTCGGTAGGCTCGGCGACGAATTGACGGAAGTGTTGCTGCGCGGTCTGAGCACAGGCGAACAACCGACTTTGATGCCAAAAACTCTTGATGATGAACCCGCCGCTGCTCTTTCGAGCAACGACTTTGACCCTGCATTGGACTAAAATTATGGTTTCTTTCGCTCTTACCGAAGATCAACTCGAATACCAGCGCATGACGCGCCAATTCATCGCCCAGAACGTTATCGAAAATGCTGGGAAATGGGATGAAGAAAGCCATTTCCCGAAAGCCGAAATCGAGGCTGCCTGGGACAATGGCTTGCTCAACCTATGCATCCCCGAATCGCTGGGCGGCTCGGGTATGAGCCTCATGGACACCCTCGTTATCAGCGAAGAGGTGGCCTATGGCTGCG
>JAPKCE010000472.1 GCA_028823075.1 Myxococcota bacterium | reverse complement strand
TAGGGCAGCAAATTTTTGCCAAGGCCGAGAAAAAACACCGCCTTTGCGAGCCGTCGTGCTGGGAGCTTCCATGGTTGCCGGGGCGTTCTTAATGGGTCCGGAAGCAACTTGTTGCTGACCAAACAGCGAAGCCAATACGTCTTCTACCGACCCGGCGAGGGCGGGTAGGTCGGCGCCTTGGCGTACCGTGGCGCTGATCGGTTGAGTCTTCCCTTGAACTTGTAAGTTAAGCTCGAGTTCAATGCTTCCAGAGTTGTTACGGCGCAGCGATCCGGCGATGACGAACTGCGGCACGCGGCCAGCCATAAGGTCTTCTAAACTCACTTGAACCAGTTGAAAGCGGGGCGAGTCTTCGACCAGTCCGCTGATCACTTCTTGCAGCAGCAAGGAGTCGTCCGGGCTGAGGTCTTGGGTTCGCTGAAAAGGAATGACGGCGACTTGCGCTGGAGCGTTGCTAGCCAAAAGGCTACTCATAAGCGCCGCTAGAAACATCTATTCGACCTCCCAGGTCTGCCCGGTGCGCAGCAGCGCATGCAAATCGTTTGCATCTTTGCGCCGCGCTTTCGCTAGCGCAACCTGGTCATTGACCCCTGTCTCGTAGCTGGGGCGCTCGTGCTGCCATAGAATACCCAAAGGTGCGGGGAATTCCGGGGTGTCAAGACTGGCGAGCATAGCGTCATAGCCCGGGCCGCCATCTTGGTTATGCACCAAGATATCAGCCCCGGAGTCGACGTCGACGACGATGGGTTCGGCGCCTTGCATGCTGATCCCTTTGGTGCCGCCAGCAAACAGTAGCGGTTCTCCGTGGACTAGGCGCAATTGGTTGTCTTTAGCCGTTTTTTTGTCGGTTATATGACCAAAAGCGGCGTCGTTGAAGATAACGCAATTCTGCAAGATCTCGATCACGGCCATACCCTTGTGGGCCTGGGCGGCGGCAAGGATTTCGGCGGTCGCTTTGGAGTCGGTATCGATCACCCGAGCGAAGAAGCTTGAGCCGGCACCGAACGCGACCCGAGCAGGGCTCAGCGGTAGGTCTAGCGAGCCCATTGGCGTGCTTTTGGTGACCTTGCCCTGGCGGCTCGTTGGCGAATACTGGCCCTTGGTCAGGCCATAGATTTCGTTGTTAAAGAGCAGCAGGTTGAGATTAACATTGCGGCGAATGGCGTGGATGAAATGGTTGCCGCCAATACTCAGCGAGTCGCCGTCTCCGGTGGCCACCCAGACGGTCAGTTCGGGGCGCGCTACTGCCAGACCGGTCGCTATCGCCGGGGCGCGCCCGTGGATGGTGTGGAAACCAAAAGTCTCCATGTAAAACGGAAAACGTGCGGCGCAGCCGATACCGGAGATAAAGACATGTTCGTGGCGCTGCTTACCGCTGGCAGCCACCGCTTTTTGCACGTTGGCGAGGATGGAATAATCGCCGCATCCTGGGCACCAACGCACCTCTTGGTCGGTGCGTAGGTTTTTTGCGGTTAAGGGGGGTGTTTCGGTCATAATTTAGCCCTCCAATAAGCTTGAGAACTGGCTCACAAGCTCGCTCTCGGTGAATGGTTTACCTTGTACCTTGTTGATGCCCTTGCAGTCCACCAGGTAGGCGTCGCGCAGAACGCGAATGAGCTGCCCGTTGTTGAGTTCAGGAACCACCACGGTTTTAAAGCTTCGCAGCAGCTCGCCGACATCGTTGGGCAGCGGTGAGATATGGCGTAGATGGATAGAACTGACGCTCTTGCCTTCAGCCTGCAGGGTGTTGACCGCCGAGGTGATGGCACCCCAGGTGCCGCCCCAGCCGACAACGAGTAAGTCGCCCTGGCGCTCGCCGTTGACATGAGTCGCGGGGAGGTCTTTGGCGATACTTTGTACTTTAGCAGCGCGCAATTCGGTCATGCGCTGGTGGTTCAGCGGGTCGTAGGAGATATGTCCGGTGTTGTCGGCTTTTTCTAAGCCGCCGATTCGATGCTCGAAGCCGCCGGGGGTACCGGCAGAGATCACGCTGCGGGCGCCGTCGGCGTTGCGCTTATAGGGCAGGTAATCTTCGGCCGGCCCATCATAACTTGGTGATTCAAGTTTGGGCAGGTCTTCGGTTTCGGGGATTTTAAAGGGCTCGGAGCCGTTGGCTAAATAACCGTCGGTCATGAGCACGACGGGGGTATTGTAGCGCAGTGCGATGCGGCAGGCTTCGATCGCAGCGTAGAAGCAATCGCCGGGGCTTGAAGCCGAGACTACCGGCAGCGGCGAGTCGCCATTGCGGCCGTAGAGAATCTGCAACAGATCGGATTGTTCGGTCTTGGTGGGAAGTCCGGTCGAGGGACCACCTCGCTGCACGTTGACGACGATCAGGGGCAGCTCGACCATGAGTGCGAGCCCGATGGCCTCAGCCTTCAGCGCAATGCCAGGGCCTGAAGACGTGGTTAAACCCAGCGCGCCACCGTATGCCGCGCCGAGCGCCACGCAGACGCCGGCGATTTCATC
>JAPKCE010000471.1 GCA_028823075.1 Myxococcota bacterium | reverse complement strand
ACACACCTCGGTGGTCGAGGTGGGTACCGGTGTCTGTGAGCATATCGACCAGGCTCGTCTTGAGGTCGCGGCTAACCGCCGAAGCGCAGCACAAATTGCCGAAAAGGTCGGTTTGCGCATCGCCGCCGTTTCGACTCATCCGTTTAGTCGCTGGGAGGATCAGGGGATTACCGAAGGCCCATACCAGTCCATGGCTGACGGTCTGCAAGACTCGCTGCGCGGTAACCTAATCTGCGGCATGCACGTTCACGTCGGCATCGATGACCCGGACGAGCGCATCGCTGTCTCCAACCAGGCGCGCTATTTCCTTCCTCACCTTTTGGCGCTGAGCTGCTCTTCACCCTACTGGCAGGGGCGCGACACCGGCTTGGCTTCGCATCGAGCTGAGCTCTTCAAACGCCTACCTCGCACTGGCGTTCCCAGTCGATTTGGCTCCTGGCGTGAGTATCAGGACTTTATCGACACGATGGTTGGGCAGCAGTGCATCGACAGCGGACGTCGCCTTTGGTGGGACCTGCGCTGCTCGGTAACCTATCCGACCATCGAATTTCGCATCTGCGATCTGCCCATGACCGTTAACGAGACGGTGTGGATCGCCTCGTTAATTCAAGCCTTGGTCGCTCGCCTCACGGAATTGCATCGTAAGAACTGGGAATGGCGGCGTTATCCAACGTCGTTTGTTCAAGAGAATAAGTGGCGAGCGCTACGCTATGGGATCAACGGTTCGATGATCGACTGGGGTCGGCGCCAGCAGAAACCCTTCATCGAACTCATCGAAGAACTCATCGAGTTCGTCGAGCCGGCAGCACGTCGTTTGGGCTGTCTTCATGAGGTGCTCGGCGTGCGTAACATCTTGCGCAATGGCTGCGGCGCCGATCGTCAGCGCAAGATCTACGCGGAGCGTGGTGGCATGATTGGTCTGGTCGATTATATTGTCGAGCAGACTCTCGTTGGCACCGAATGATCGCCTTTCTCAATCGTCGGTTGGGGATCAAAAAAACGCGTCGTATTCTGTACAGTTCTCTGGCTCTATTAATCGCCTCCGTCGTTGCTCCTACCTTGGGTGGACTGTTGCAGGACCGTCTGCTCAAGCCTCATCCTCAAGTGCTTTGTGGCGTTGAAGTCAAAGCTGTCGACAGTTTGCGCAGAGCGTTGCTGAATCAGAGCCAAACCGAACTGGAAAACGATTTTACTGCCAATTGGTTGGCCCTGCGGGAACGCAGCGTCGCGCTTCGCCGCCAGTGTAAAGCCGAGGCAGAGCATGGGCCAGCGGCCATCGCCGTCGATGAGCGCGTGCGCATCTCGGTGGCGACCTATCGGGTGCAGCGCAACCTCTGAAAAAAGAACAATCGGCCCCATAAGGAGCCGATTGGTAGGCCGTACAAGATTCGAACTTGTGACCATCGGATTAAAAGTCCGGTGCTCTACCACCTGAGCTAACGGCCCACAGGAGGTGCCGGCGCCTATTCTAAAAAGCGCAGCTCTCGTCAAGGGCTACCGCACAGTAAAAAATTGCGAAAAAACCGTTTGGCGTCCGCGAGGGTTTGCCTCTAAAGGCGTGCCGCCGTTGGCCCCATCGTCTAGCGGTTAGGACACTGGCCTTTCACGCCGGTAACACGGGTTCGAACCCCGTTGGGGTCACCAGCAGCGGGTTGGCATTTGCCAACCCGTTTCATTTTTTGTTCTAAGGTCAGCATGAGCAACTTCAACGAAGTCTGGTTGAGTCGAGGTGAACTCGACACTGAGCGATTCGCCGAGGCGCTACGTCTCGGCCTCAGCGAGCCCGCTGGCCAAGTCGCAGCGCGACGCGCAACCGGAAGCCTTCGGTCCTATTTGCAGCCGCGACTGGCTGATTTGCCAAGCCCTTCCTTGTTACCCGATATGCAGGTTGCAGCGGAGCGGCTGGCTGACGCTGTTTGTGCGCAAGAGCGCATCACTATCTTTGGCGATTACGACGCCGACGGTTGCACCTCTTCGGCGGTGCTGTCGCGTTTTCTCGGCGAACTCGGCTCGCAGGCTAAGGTGCGCCTGCCGCATCGGCTCAAAGATGGTTACGGCCTGGCACCGAGCATGGTCGAGGATCTGGCCCCGGATTGCGACCTGCTTATCACGGTCGATTGTGGTGCCACCGCCTTTCCAGCGCTTGAACTCGCTCAAAAACTGGCCCTGCCGGTTATCGTTTGCGATCACCATACGGTGGCCAGCAGCATCCCTCCTGCGGTGGCCATAATTAACCCAAAGCGTCCGGACAGCGACTATCCGCCGGGAGAACCCGCAGCGGTTGGCGTGGCATGGAATTTGGCGGCTTGGACGCGTCACGTTTTGCGCGAACGCGGCTACTTTAAAGACCGCCCTGAGCCCGACCTGGTGGCCTTGATGGGTTTGGTGGCCTTGGGGTCAGTCGCCGATATGGTTCCCCTGACCGGCGCTAACCGAATCTTTGTTCATCATGGCCTGAAGAGTCTTGAGAACAGCCCGTACCCC
>JAPKCE010000470.1 GCA_028823075.1 Myxococcota bacterium | reverse complement strand
GTTAGTCCGGAGCGCGCCCTTCGAGGTGACGAAGTGATCTGGCAGATCGAGTTGTTGAGCGCCGCCAACGGAGCGCGCAGTCTTCGCTTGAGCGATGTATTGCCTGAAGGTTTGAGCTATGTGGAGAACAGCGTCACACTCGATGGTTTACCTTTGAGTGACGCCGTCGACGACGATGAAGCGTCTGTCGATCCAGGCCTTGGTCGCTTGGACCTCATCCTCGATCTGGGGCCCGAGCGCCCGCGTGCTGTGTTGCAGTTTCGCAGCCTCGTGGAGGCCTCAAACCGTAGCGTCATTAATCAGGCTTTGCTCGATGTTAACGGACAGACCCTTCTCTCCGATGGCGACCCCTCGACCCCTGGTTTGCAGGGTACCACCCTCGTGTTGCTGGCCGACGGCGCGACCTTAAGCGGTGAAAAGGTGGCCGCTGATCTTAATGGCGGAACCGTCCAGCCCGGCGATGAGATTCGCTACACCTTGCGCTTACGCAACGAGGGTGACGAAGATATAATCATCCCCGCCGGCGCCTTGGACGACCCTTTGCAGCAGATGAGCTACGTTGAGGGGAGCGCCGAACCCGCTTTATTGGAACTCGCGGATGGGACCTTGCGCAATACGGCCGCCCTGAACCTCGCCGCGGGCGCGCAGTTAAGCCTGAGCTTTACTGCCGTTCTTAGCGCCGATTTGCAGCAAGCTCAGAGCGTCACCAACAGTTTTTATGTGCGTGAGCCGGTCGAGTTCAACGCCGAATCTGTTTTGGAAATCGGTGCCTCGGCGCCTGGCGCCACCGTTAGCGGCGCGGTCTTTGTCAATGGTGCCAGCGAACGCAAGCTGCATAACTGGTTGGTGCGTATCGCCAACAGCCGGGATCTGAGCGAACGAGTCGAGATGCGCACAGACGAAGAAGGTGCGTTTTCATTTACCGGCCTGACTTGGCCGGCAGTACAGATCGAAGTGCTCAACGACCAAACGACCTCTTTTTACAAAGCTCAAATCAATGACCTCAGCGACGGCGCTCAGATCGAACATCCCTGCGCCATCGATCCTTCTGGCGTAATTTACGATACCGTCTCCGGAGCGCCCATCGCCGGTGCTCTCGTTAGCATCTTGTACGATGTGTCTGGCGATCCGGTGCTTCAAGACGATTTGCCAGAAGGCCAGCAAGGGCAGATCACCGGCGTCGATGGTTTCTATCAATTCGATGTTAAACCGCCGCATACTTACCGCCTTTCGGTGACTCCTCCGGGAGCCTTCCACAGCTTTCCTAGTCAGGAGCTTCGGCCGGTCGGAGCGACTTTAGCGCGGCGTTTCGGGCGTCCTTCTCGCATGAGCCAAAACCCGGACCGCGTCGATTTTCATGTGCCGACCGACGCTGAGGGAGCCGAGATGGCGGGCCGCGCCGTGGTGCCCGAACCTATCCCTGTGGCAGAACAGCGCATGCCGTATTTCTTACGCTTTGATATCCAGAACGTCGATGATGCGGTGTTTCACAACCACGTACCGCTCGACCCCTTGCGCAAACAGGTACGTTTAACCCGGCGGTCCAGTAAAAATGAGGCATCGGCGGGTGATCTGGTGACCTTTACAGTCGAAGTGGACAACCGCAGCTCTCAGACCCTAGGTGACCAACTCGATGGGGGCGTCGACCTGCTCGACTTGTTGCCTCCGGGCTTGTTGTTGATGCGCGATAAAAACGATGAACCCCTCGAAGCCTTCGAGGTGTTTGATGCGCAAAACCGTCGTGCCGTTCTGGGTAATTTACGTTCCATCGGGCAGGGTTACTTGCGCAAAGTTCAGGGCCTAAGCTTGGCTCCTGGTTCTCGTTTACTGTGGCATTACCGAGTTAAAGTTTCGGGCTCACTGGGTGCCGGAGTGCTTCATTCCTCCAACCAGTTGCTGACGCGTATCGGCCGCATGCCGGTCGCCGAAACTGCCGAGCACCGCCTTATCCTGCGTCAAGACCCGGTTCTGCGTGAAGCAACCCTCATCGGCCGCGCCTATTGTGATCGTAACGGCGATTCGCATCCCGGTGCGGGGGAAGAGGGCGTTCCCGGGCTGCGCATTTATGCCGATCATGGCGTGCGCGTCGATACCGATGCCTACGGCCGTTTCCACTTTAGCCGTTTGAGTCCGGGCCTGCGTCGCTTTAAACTTGATCAGCGCAGCTTACCGCCGGGAATTAAGCTCATTGGCTTAGCGGGGCAAAACCGGCTGATCACACCAGCCGTTCCGGTGACGCTCGATTTCCCCTTGAATTGCCCTGCCGATTTGACCCTCGCCGAGCAAGTTTCTGCCAACCAAAATGCGGAAGGCGTCGAAGCTCCGCCGCCGCCATCGCCGCCGCGCGCCGTCTCTTTAAAGGCCGATCTGGTCGGCCAGCAAATTAGCGCTGATGGGGTCACCCTGCACGGGCCTAATGTCCAGGCCACAGCGACTCTTGTCGGCCAGGACCCGGCCTACGACCTCGCGCAGGGTCCAAACCTTGATC
>JAPKCE010000469.1 GCA_028823075.1 Myxococcota bacterium | reverse complement strand
GGTTGCTCGCCAACCCCGACGACCCTGCGGCCCCCGCTGTGCGCGCGGCCCTCGCCAATATTCGCGAACAGATGAGCACTGATACCGCTTTTTGGAGCGATCCCGACCAGAGCTTGCAAGATGCCTTCGACCAGCATTCCGACCGCGTAGTTCAGGGTTATGTGGCGATGTTTAAAGAGGACAGCGATACCTTCTTTAAAGCTTCTACAACCGTTCCCGATTGGCTGATCGACAACGAATACATCGACGCCGTGTACATGGAAGAGCCTGGTGAGGCCGGCGAACAGCGCAAAGCGGTACCGATTGAGCCCGCCGCAGAGGCTTTGGCGCGCATGCCTTTTCCCGAAGCAAAGGGTGGGGTGATCTCGCCGCTCAAGCGATTCACAGAACCCGGTGAGTTTTTCGGGTTCTTCTCGATCGCTCCCGATGATGACGGTACTTTACGTCATATGCACCTGATGAGTCGCATGGGCGAAACGGTCATGCCGAGTTTGGCTTTACAATGCGCGTCCATCTATTTCGGTGCCTCGATCTTACCCTTGGCAAACGAGCTTTATACCGACGCCCTGGGTGGAGTTCGCTTCATGGTTCAAGAGGATAATGGTGGCAAAGACCCGGTTATCCCGACCGATCAAATGGGTCGTATGATCATCAATTACCTGGGCCCTCCGGGGGAGGTTTTCCCGCGCCTTAGCGTCGCCGATTTGGTGGATGCGATGAAGCCGAAGGATGCGAAAAAAGCTATGGCAGCGGGTGAAATATCTGCCCGCGAGATGCAGCGTCGCACGGAACACTGGCATCGCATGAAGAGCAAGGTTACCGGCAAGGTGGTTCTTTTCGGCACCACCGCCATAGGAACTTATGATCAGCGAATTACGCCCTATTCAGATTTTGGACCGGGCGTCGAAGTGCACGCCGCCGCCTTGCAAAACATCGTCTCTCGCCAGTTTTTAAGACGCCCCTGGTTCATGGCCAGCGCCGAGGTCGGCGGTATGCTCTTCCTGGGCTTCTTGTTGGCGCTCATCATCTCCAACGTGAGCATCGCCATGAGCATGGCGTCGCTCTTCATGGTGCTCGGCTTCTGGTATGTTGGCGATACCCAAGTGCTTTTTCCGGCAGGCTATTGGGGCTACGGAATTATGCCGGCGATAATGTTTTTCACGGTTTGGTCGGCGCTTACGGTTTACGGCTACCTAACCGAGGGTCGAGAGCGCGCCAAAACGCGCAAGGTGCTCGAAGGCTACGTGAGCCCCTCAGTGGCGCATCAGGTGATGGAGAACTCAGCGCTGCTTAACCTCGGTGGTGAAGAAAAAGACCTGACCGTTGTATTCTCAGATATCCGTGGGTTTACAACAATGTCTGAGCAGTTTGATGCTGCCGAGCTTACCAACTTCTTGAACGAGTACTTTACTCCGATGACGGCCATCATCTTCGAGCAGGGTGGTACGTTGGATAAGTATATGGGCGACGCGATCATGGCTTTCTTCGGGGCGCCGGGTGAGATGGAAGATCACGCCGATAAGGCGATGATCTCTGCCTTGGATATGGTCGAATGCCTGCATGTTCTGAACGAACGTTGGTGGGCTCGCGGCTTGCCGGGCATCGACATTGGCATCGGCATCAACAGCGGCCCGATGCGCGTCGGCAATATGGGCTCAACTCAGCGCATGGATTATACCGTGCTCGGCGATAACGTTAACTTGGGGTCGCGCCTTGAAGGCATCAATAAGGCCTACGGCACGCGCATCATCGTGTCGGAAGAGACCGTTAAACGCAGTAAAGTTGGAATCTACTTTCGTGAACTCGACGCCGTGCGCGTGAAGGGTAAGTTGGTGCCGGTGCATATCTTCGAGGTGGTGGGCAAAGGCGAGCCCGATGAAGCAACTGCCGCTTGGATGGAAGCTTACGCCGAAGGCCTGCAAGCCTACCGCTCGCAGGAGTGGGAAACCTCGGCGGCAGCCTTCGAAAGGGTGCTTGATTTACGCGCCGACGATCTCGCCGCGCGAGTTTTCATCGAGCGCGTGCGCTCCTTGCAAGAAACCCCGCCGGTTGGCGACTGGGACGGCGTCTTTACCATGACGACGAAGTAGTCGAACAAACACCGATTGATCGATAAAGCCTGCGAGAGTAATGCCAGTCCCAGGAGTTCAGCATGCCCGAAGAAAACGTCGACCCGATCAAAAAGGTCCAGGTCCCCACTGGTCTGTACAAGCATTGTGGTGGCTGCAAAGCCCTGCTGCTGACCAAAGAACTCGATGCCAACGTCCAGGTCTGCCCGCATTGTGGACATCACCACCGCATCAACGCCTGGGAGCGCCTCTGCCTTTTACTCGACGACGAACCGCAGCTTCGTGACCAAGAGCTACATAGTGCCGACCCGCTAGAATTTAGCGATACTCAAGCCTACGTCGATCGCGTGGCGCGCTATAAGAAAAAGACCGGCCGCCAGGACGCTTATCTCGCTGCTAGTGGCACACTCGGGGGCCACGCCGT
>JAPKCE010000468.1 GCA_028823075.1 Myxococcota bacterium | reverse complement strand
AAACTCGCCGCCAAGGCTTGGCGCAACTGGCTTGTCGCCAGCCCGGATTCATCGATGGTCATCGTGATTTGGCTGTCGCCCAAGAAGCTTGTTAAAAGGCGCATTTGGTGGCGTGCATCGGTCATATAATTCGTGTTCGAGCGCAGCATCGAACTGAGAATGTCTGGATGAACGTGCTCATCAAAGCCTAGCGCCTCAGCCAGGCGAAGAAAATTGAGCGTCCCGGCGGCGTAAAGGCTCGTTCCAGCGTCGGAGGCTTTTGTGAGTATTTCCGCCAAACGCGGGCTCTGGACAATCGACTCGGCGGGACGTTTGTCGCCCACCAGCAAGGGAATGAGCTCACTGACTTTCTTGCTCGGGGCCAGCGCGAGCACCAGATCGCCCAGGTGGTAGAGTTGTACGACGACCATCGCCTCGTTGTTCGGCAGCGCGACGCTTCGCACGAGATGCTGGCCAACTCGCTTCGCTTCCCAGCTGATCTCCGCTTTCGCCAAAACGTCCAATAAAAAGGCGTCGAAACGTTTTTCGTCGGCAAGGCTCAGGCGCATTACCGGTGTGCTTCCTAGACCATAAAGCAAGCCCTTAGCAGCGAGGCTAAGCCCATGTTTAGCAAAGCCATCAACACTATACAGTCCAACGAAAGCCTTGGCCGCAGCCGAATACTTTTCATCGTTGACCAGCCGTTTCATCTGCTGATGAACCGACTTGGCGCCAATCTCCATAAGCTTCTTCATCATAGCCTTCGGTAAGGGGTCAACGGTGGTGAGGAGGTAGGGGGTGTTGGAAGGTACGAGGGCCAGCCCGCCATGTAGATCTTTACCGTTAACTTTAACCTCACTCAATTGCTGGTGAGAACAAGCGCAAAAGAGCAGCGCGGGAACCAATAAAAGACGTAACGACATTCTAAAAGGCCTCGGCTTGGGAGTCTTGCTCTAATAAGTGAGCGCTTCTTTGACTAGACCTGAAAAGAGCCGCGAAAACGCGCAGCGCCGTCAAAGCCTCTTGTCCGCCTAGCCGGCCCGCGCTAGCGCTCGCTCGCCCAAGGGGCGGGGGACGAGATATGCGTGCAATCGTTGAAGTAATGCTTAATTCCAAGGTGCTTGACCCCCAGGGGAAGGCCGTCGAAGGCGCCTTGTCCAACATGGGGCTTAGCGCTGTCAAAGGCGTGCGTATCGGCAAGCGAATCGAGCTAGAAATAGCCGAGGGTCTGAGTCAGGAAGAGGCACAAGCTCAGGTTGAAGAGGCTGCCGATAAGTTATTGGCAAACCCCGTTATTGAAACCTGGTCTATCTCATGGGAGCGCTGAGCCGGCGGGTCGCTATTATCACCTTTCCTGGCAGCAATTGCGACGACGATTGCGCTCATGTTTTGGGCGATGTGCTGGGTTATGAGGTGGTGCGCGTTTGGCATAAAGAGACGCAGCTCCCCGACAGTTGCGATGCGGTCTGTATTCCGGGCGGCTTCTCGTACGGCGACTATCTGCGCAGCGGCGCCATCGCTCGCTTCTCGCCGATCATGGAGGCGGTGATCGCCTTCGCGAACGCGGGGGGGACGGTTATCGGTATCTGCAACGGTTTTCAGATTCTGCTCGAAAGCGGGCTACTCGAAGGCGCCATGCAGCATAACGAATCCGGAAAATTCGTTTGTAAACCGGTGCATCTGAAGGTGGGGCGCAAGGACAGCCGCTTTACCCACAAGGTCGATCTCGATCGCCCCTTGCTCGTTCCGATCGCCCATATGGAAGGCAATTGGAGCTGTGATGACGCTACCTTTGAGCGCTTACAAGCGGCCGGGCAGATCCTCTTTCAGTATTGCGATGAAGAGGGTGTTGTTAGCGCCGCAAGCAACCCAAACGGTGCCCGCGGCAATGTCGCAGGGCTGCTCAACGTCGAGGGCAACGTGCTCGGCATGATGCCTCATCCGGAGCGTTATTCCGAAGAGCTGCTCGGCGGCGAAGACGGAAAAATGCTGTTTACCAGCATGTTGGAGCGATGATGATTCACGAACCCGAAGTCAATCTCGCCCTGGCGCAAGGTTTGGGTATGAGCGCTGATGAGTATGATAAAGCGCTCGAAATTCTCGGCAGGACGCCCAGCTTTACCGAACTCGGTATTCTCTCGGCGATGTGGAATGAGCATTGCTCTTATAAGAGTTCCAAGACTCATCTGCGGCGCTTTCATACGACTGGCGAACAGGTGATCTGCGGGCCCGGTGAGAACGCGGGGATTATCGACGCGGGTGACGGTCTGGCTTTGGCTTTCAAGATGGAGAGTCACAATCACCCTAGCTTTATCGAGCCGTATCAAGGTGCGGCGACCGGCGTTGGTGGTATTTTACGCGACGTTTTCACCATGGGCGCGCGCCCCATCGCCTCGCTCAACAGTCTTCGTTTTGGCCAGGTTGATCACCCTAAGACCAAGAGCTTGGTCAAAGGGGTCGTCGCCGGAATCGCCGGATATGGAAACTGCATCGGTGTGCCTACGGTTGGCGGCGAGGTCACAT
>JAPKCE010000467.1 GCA_028823075.1 Myxococcota bacterium | reverse complement strand
GGTCGGCGATGGTGCGAGAAATAGTCTCGAACATTTCAGCCATATTGCCGCCCATACCCGCGGCGACCGCCGTGCTGGTGGCAACCAAACCCATATCGTCTGAGCCTGTCCGCTGAGAAATATGTTCTAAGGCATCGGGGATATCGACGCCCATGCGCATTTCGCGAGCTGCGATACGAAACTCGTTGCCGAGTGGGTCTTCGGCTTCTTCGGCGATGGCTTCGATGGCTTGGGCAAAACTCAGGCCAGCGCGAAAAGCCGAACTTAACGCGTTCAAGCTGTCGACGAGTTGTTCATTGAAGAGAGCCAGGCGTTTCGTCGCTAGCATCTTGATGTAGATACCCGGCGCGAAAAGAGCGCAAAAACCCATGAGCACCCCGGCGGCTAGGCCCATCACCACCCAGCCGACGACGCCAACGCAAAAGGCGCAGGCCAATGAGATGACGATGCGCTGGTTAACCGTAAGGTAAAGCACCGCTTCGCGGCGGGTTAGATTCTCTTCGACATAGCGTTCGCGTTGGCGCTTGACGGCGCGGTTCATCGCCAGTGCAGCCGCATGCGCCAGAAGGCCGGCAGCTAGAGCTGCGACGAGCGCCGCCAGGCCTTCGATCACTTGCCGGCCCCTCGCAGAACCTGTGGCAAGCGCGGCGCTTTGCGTCTTTTGTTGCGAAGCTGGTCAGCTCTCTCGCCGGTCATGATCGTCTCCACGTTGGTGCGTGCTCGATCTTCCATCACTTCGGTATCATCCGGGTTTCGCAGGCTCATATAGATAGCGCCCATGCTCTGCGCTTGGACCGCCAACTCCACCTCTTGCGGTGTCAGTTCAACGGTGATGGTGACGTATTTGCGCGTCTCTTCATCGACGAAGGCGATCTCGGTGGCGCCGTAGACTTCACCGGTAGCCAGAACGACAATGTTCTCGAGCAAGGTTTGAGTCGTCACCGTGCGCGTAGTGGGGTCGCGGTAGGTTAGAAGAAGGTCGATGTGGTCGTTCGGCCGCACCATACGATTTACCGAAGATTCGACGCTTACGCGAATGCTCAAGGCGCGCACACCCATCACCAGGCCTTGGCTCAAAGCCTCTGCCATCTGGGTGCCGTGGATCATGTTGTGGTTGAGCAAGTCACCTTTTTTCATGGGCAACAACAGTTTGCTGTCTTGAACGGTAGCGAGCAGGTCGGCGCGCACGATCGAGGGTGTCATGAGGCGTGAGGGGATAGGCTCGATACGTAGCATGTCTTGGTCGAGGATGGTTCCGGGCGGGATATCGCGAGCCGCAACGAGCACAGGGGTGGGCTCCCAACCGGCTTCGACCTCGGCGCGTCGCTGGCTGATTGAACTGTAGGCCAGCATACCGGCCAAGCCAGCGAGAACGGCCGCAACGACATAGGTTTTGGAGCTACTCGAGCCATCGCTTGAAGGGGCTTCGTTGTTCATCGGGTCTCCGGATTGTATTTAAAGAGCGCGCGTCCGTGGAAAGTTTCGGCAGTTAGAGGCTTGGGGTTGCTCATTGAACCCATTCTTCCTGTAAAACTGTCTCACATCCACAAGCCTTACAGACCATGGACTCGCGTTCGACAAAAGAGCAGCTTAGCTTCTTCCATCCGTCCATATGGAGGCGGCTCTCGCAAACTGGGCATTTTAGGCCGAGTCGGCGGCCATCGTGCTGTTCAAACCAAGCTGCAATCCGCTGCCGCCAATGCGCCGCGAGATGGGTGTTCAATTTCATGGTTGAAGTGTCGGCGAGGTGGCGCTCTGGCGCAAAAAAACCTCAACGCTTCACGAACGGGCTGCGGACGTGCACAGTGCCTTTAGGAGACCGATGTGCTTGCCGTTTTGCTCAGTGCCAACAGAGACCTTCGCTCGGCTATCGCCGCCGTTCTACAGCAGGAGGGCTGGCAAGCGGACCACCTGCAACCGGGCTCATTTGAGCCTTATCAGGACGCTGCCGATCTCCTAATCGTAGCGCCAAGCGATGGCGATGAGGCCGAGCTTTCGGAGCTTTGTTGCGACGAGAGTTTGGCGAAACTACCGCTTCTGTGGGTCGGTAACGATCCGCCGCCAGGCTTGGGAGCTAGCCTGGTTCGCATCAACCGGTTTGAGGTGCTCACCAAATTGCCGAACATGTTACAACGCGCGGAACTCGGGGTGGCCTTGGCTCCGAAACGGCAACCCGCCGCCATTGTTGATGTGGTCGAAGGGCAGGCCGGTTTCATCTCGCCTTTGCGTGGCCCCACGGGTGGGCAGCAAGATTTTTAGGTGGGGCCTGGCCTAATGGAGATCATCGCCCTTCGCAGTCCCGGCTTACCGAGCAACGAACTGCGTCAAGCGACCGCCGAGGTCGGGGTGACCTTGACCGTTGTCACCAGCCTCGACGAAGCTCAGCACCGCGGCTTCTCGATGGCAGTTGTCGTCGTCGATGGAGTGGGTGAAACAGCGGATTTAATCAATGATTTAAAGGCTTTGGGAACGAGCTTGGAGCGCGTGCTCTGGATCGGCTTCGAGGC
>JAPKCE010000466.1 GCA_028823075.1 Myxococcota bacterium | reverse complement strand
TCCTTATGTTAGCGTCCTTGCTTCTCCTAGCCGGTCTGGCAGGTCAGCCTCCTAACAATCAAAGACTTGACGGCAATGTAGTGATCACCGGCAACCGAGATAGCGCAAAGGAACTGTCCGAGACTCCGGCAGATGTCAGTGTGATCGATCGTAAAGCCATGGATAAAAACGGTCTAAACTCAGCGGTTTCTGCCGCTCAAGAGAGCCCAGGGGCAGCGTTTCAAGAAACGAACCCGGGCGCTGGCTTGGTCATGCTTCGCGGTATGGTTGGTCCTGATGTGCTCATCGTTCTCGATGGTTTGCGCTACAGCACCTCGACTTTCCGCACAGGCCCGAATCAATACTTTGGGTTGCTCGGTAGTTTTGCTCTCGACCGAGTCGAGGTCATGCAAGGGCCTTCTTCGGTGCTCTACGGCAACGGTGCGATCGGCGGCGTGGTGCATATGGAGACCCGACGCTTTGATTCCAGCAAGACCCCTGGCGCGTTACGCCTCGAATTGACCGGCTTGGGCGCCAACGGCGGCGATATCTCTGTACTGCATCAGATGGGCGCCAAGGATGCCCACGTCATCTTTAGCTTGCACCGCCGGGAAGTTATTGAGCGCAACGCAGGAACGGGTGGTCTCGGGCTCGACTTCGTGCCGCTGGCCAACCTCGATCAGAGCGATGTTCTGCTGAAGGGTTTTTTGCGCAAAGGCTCGTTGCGTCTCGACGCTGGATATCTGGGCCTGATCACCCATGGCGGCGGGCGACTCGATCGCATCGAACAGGGCGACTTACGACGCTACAACAACCAGGATCACTTTTTATGGTTACGCGCCATGCAGCGCAGCTCAGGGCTGTTTCGTAAGACGAGTGCTTTTGCGGGAGTTCGTCGGTTGAGTGAGAGCATCCTGCGCGACAAATGCTTAAAAACCGATGGTGCTGTAAGCTATAAGCAAGCTTGTCTCGGCGGCTTGGACTCGGAGCTCGAACCCAATTTTGAGGGTCATCTTAAAGAGCGTCGCTTCTACGACGATGCGGTCGTTTCGGCGCAGTTGGGGATGCAGACGACTTTGCGTCCCATGGGGAAGCTACGGCTGATTGCGGGCTTTGAATGGGCCGATGACTCGGTCAACAGCGAGCATTCGAGCGCCAAGGCCAGCGATGAATTTGAGGTCAAATCAAAGGAGCGCGGCAATTACGTTGATGGCTCGCGTTATCACAGTGGCGGCGCCTATGCTTTGAGCCGCCTGCGCTTATTCGATGCTGCTCGCACGCTCGATATGAGCGTCGGTCTTCGCTATTCGGTTTTCGGCGCCCAGGCCCCGAGCACGGGTGGCCTAGACAACGCTATTAACTACGAACAAAGCGGCCTCGTCGGCTCGGCCAAGTTGATCTTGCACGGCAAGGATAAGCTCAGTTTTTGGGCAGGAGTGGCGCAGGGGTTTCGCGCCCCGAACCTGCAAGAAAGTACGGTGCTCGGCGACACCGGCTCGAAATTCGAGATCCCCAACGCTGATCTCGGACCGCAACGCTCGCAGACCGCTGAGCTTGGCCTGCGCGACGTCTTTGGCAATCTGCGTTGGAGCAGCGTCGCTTTCTTCACCGTTCTCAAGGACCTGATCGATGAAGAAGACTCGACCTATAATGGCGCCAGCGAAGTCGATGGGGCACCGGTGGTACAGCGCGTCAACCAGCGCTCGGGCGAATACTACGGCCTGCGAGGCCGACTCGATTGGCGCCGGGGAAAATGGAGCGAATCGCACCAGGCTTCGTGGGTCGCCGGCGAGATCGAGCGCAAAGAGGGCTGGACTGCGCCTCGACGCCTGCCGCCCATTCAAGGCCTGCATCGCCTGGCCTACGACCTGGACGCTAAGCTTAGTTTGGGCTTGGGGCTGCGCTGGGCATGGGCTCAGGATCAACTGCACCCGAGCGATCGTAAAGACCTGAGAATATGCACGGACTCATCGGCGCCACATACGGTTTATGCCGGCGATGATTGCCCGGGCACCCCGGCTTGGTACCGCCTAGACCTGAGCGCCGCCTATCGGGGCAGCAACAATGCAATATGGCGAGTAAGCCTTGAAAACGCGAGCAACCGCCCGATCAAGGCTCATGGTTCGGGGACTTCAGCGCCGGGCATGACCGCTCGCCTGGGTTTTCAACAGCGTTACTAAAGAAATACGGTGGTCGAAGCCTTCCGGCGGGCGTACAAGCAGACTGATTCAAAACGAATTTGGAGGCTGAGATGGCTGAAGACCCCGTAAAGATTCTCGAAGCGTTGAAAGAAAGTCGCTCCGCCACCCGCCATTGGCGCATGGCCATTGGGCTGTCATCGGTCGGCGTGATCCTCGTTTATGGTTTTTGTTTCTATAGCCTTGTGGCTGATTTCGATGATGCTCAGTTTGCAGAGCGTTTTGCCCAGCGTGCGAGCACAGTCGCTCCGGCGTTACTCGCTCAGACCGGCGAGGCCGCCGACCGACTTATCCCGGTGTACAGCGATGAGGCGGCGAAACAGGCTGATCA
>JAPKCE010000465.1 GCA_028823075.1 Myxococcota bacterium | reverse complement strand
CTGCTCTTGAGCCCCATCGAATCGCCACTTACCTGCATGAATTGGTTGGCGCGTTTCACAGTTATTACACGCGTAACCGGCAGCACGGTCGGGTCGTCGACGATAACGATCCGCAGATGAGCTCAGCGCGCCTTTTGTTGTGCAACGCTCTTGCTCATACCCTGCGTTCCGGTTTGGCCGTGCTCGGTGTCTCAGCTCCTGAGCGCATGGACAGCGTGAAGGAGTCTAAGGCTTGAATCAAATCGGCGTGGGCTTAGTGATCGGTGGTGTGTTGGGCTTCGGTATTGGTCTGACCCTAGCCCCCGACATCGCCCTGCCGGGTATGAGTGCTGAGCACCAAGATCTGCTCTGTTTGGAAGAGCGCACCGAGCTTATGGAAGAAGTGCGCACAGCTCTTAAACAGATGGAGGCTGCGCAATGTGCGGCGCCTGCGGAAGCGGCGATAGCTGTACTTCCTGGAGCAGCAAACAAGCCCTCCAGTGATGCGGGGCTGATTCGTTTTGACGCGGCTAAAGCACAGGTAGCGGCACTGCCTCTACCAGCGCTTCGGCGTCCCGATGCGGGTATGCCAGCGGCGATGCCTTTGGTTCAAATTAAGCCTGTCGTAGAAAACCCGAAAGTCAAACCCAAGACTCAGCTAAAACCAGAATCTACCGGGGGGTGGATGGTCCAACTCGTCGCCACGGCCGACCCGTCGGAGGCGGGTAAAGTTGAGCGCTTGGCACGTGGCCTTGGTTTGAACACGCGCATTAATCTCGAGATTTTACCCGATCAGAGCCGCAGTTTGTACAAGGTGCGCATCGGTCCCTATTCAGACAAAGCTGGTGGGGTTGAGGCCTTGCGGCGTGTTAAACGGGAGCTAAAAATCACCGGCTGGCTCCATCGCGATAACTAGCTGTCGGATGGAAGCCAGCGTTGCAAAACCCTGAGCAGATCGGCGCGGCGAAAAGGCTTCGACAGATAGTCGTCCATGCCCGCGCCCAAACAACGTTCCGCTGCTCCTTGGGTGGCATCTGCGGTTAGGGCGATGATCGGTAACCGGCTCATGGCGTCTTCGCTGCGGCGAATATGTTGCGTGGTCTGAAAGCCGTCCATGCCCGGCATTTCACAATCCATCAGCAGCAAGTCGACTTTAGTTTTTTCCAGAAAGTCGATGGCAGCCTGACCGTCGCTGGCGACTTCGACTTTGCAGCCCATCTGTTGCAGGCTCCAGCGCACAACCTTCTGGTTGATTGGGTTGTCCTCGACCACCAAAACCGCAGCGCCGCCGCGAAAACCATCTAACGAAACCTGCGTTCTCTGCTGAACCGATGGCTCGTTGGTCAGAAGCAGGGGTAAAACGACACGCAATTCAGCGCCGCCCCCTTTGCGGTGATGGGCGCTCATCTTGCCACCCATATGGGTAACCAACATCTGACTGATCGACAGCCCCAAGCCCAAACCGCCCTTTTTTGACTCCGCTTGCTGGTATTTTTCAAACAAAGCCGCAGGCTCGGCAGGTAGCCCTTTGCCCGTATCCAAAACGCTCAACTCGATCTCGTCGCTGGTCGCCCGAGCACGCAGAATAACGGAGCCATAGTCGGTAAACTTAAAGGCGTTATGAAGGAGATTACTGAGCACTTGTCTAAGCCGCGCCGCGTCGATTAAAAGCCAGCCAGGCAGTGCGGCGAGATCGCTCTTAAATCGGAACTCAACTGCGCTATTACCGATGCTCGCTCGTGTCGTTCGCTCGATGTCACCGAGCAAAGCGGAGATATCCGTCGGTACAGCTTCAATGCGCATCAGTCCGGTTTCCATGCGCGTTAAATCGAAGAGGTCATCGAGCAGCAAGCTGAGGTGGTTGGCGCTGCTTTTGAGAACGTCTTGGAACTCTTTTTGGTCAGTGTTTAGGTCGGTGTTTTCGAGCAGTTCGATGGTGGCGACCATGCCGTTCATCGGTGTCCTTAACTCATGGCTAACGGCAGCTAGAAAATCGATTTTTGCTTGGTCGGCTTGGAGTTGAGCATCGACAACCTTTTTGTGGCTGACGGCCTGCAGCCGTGAGCCTGCTTCGAGCATGCGGTGTGCGGTCTCGACTTCGATAACTTTGGTTTCGAGTTTGTCTAGCAAGCGAAAGTTTTGCCGCGCATTCGCTTCAAGGAGCCAATTGGCCATCAGCCCGATTGATAAGGCGACGCTAAACACGACGACGTCGTGCGTAAGCAATGCAGTCGTTGAGGCGCCCTTGGCGATGCTTACCAAGGCAAACCCCGCGATTAAAACACTGCCGATGCTCACCGCAGCTATGAAGCCCAAACGAAGCAAGGCCGGCTGGCCAAACAAAGTTAGTGGAATCGTGCCCTTGTAAGTTTCTATTGCAGCCGAGTCGAGTTGGCTTAGGCCGACGATAGGGAGCAGAGCTGAAAGCGCTGCAAAGGCTACAATCATCGTTTGGTAATTGGCGTTAAACGATGCGGGCCGGCGGCGAATCCATAGGGCGATGAGGCCAGCGGCTGCCAGAACCGGCAGATGGGCC
>JAPKCE010000464.1 GCA_028823075.1 Myxococcota bacterium | reverse complement strand
CTGTGAGCCGGGCGTTGGTCGGAAAGGTCTGTTTGAGCGAGGAAGCGTTTCGAGAAGGGGGTAAACACCGAGTAGGGTGCACCTTGCTGCGTCTTAATCGTCCCGGGAGCGACTAAGGTCTCACCCTCAAAGAGCACCAGTTTGCACCCTAAACGGCTGCTGACAATCTGATCGCGACGCCTGGCAAATGGCTCGCTCCAGCGCTGCGCCAACACCTGGTCGGCACCCCACTTTGCGGCCATTTCCGGCACAACGTCGATGCTGCGTCCGCGGCGTATAATCAACTGGCTGCCTCGGACCGCAAGTGCCTGACGGAGCGCCTCAAGTGATTGCAGCAAAAACTGCATACGGTGGGGCAGTTTCGCAGCTTGTTTCGGTTCGAAAAAGTACGGGTCCAGAACGAAGAGGGGGATGATTTCGTCGCTGCTGAGCGCCGAGTGTAGGGCCTCGTGATCTTCTAAGCGTAGATCTTTGCCGCGGAACCAAACGATAGAGCGCATCAATGAGTCCCGACCACCGACTGGAGAGCCTGGGACAAGTCCGTGTGTTCGAAAGGAAACTCCAGCTCGATTGCCACCTTGGGAACCACCCGCTGAGAGGCGAGAATAATCGATGTTTTTTCGCCGAAGAGAAGATGCAGGCCGAAGCGCGGTACGGGCATGAATGCAGGGCGCCTGAGGACTTGAGCTAGCGCCCGTGTAAAGGTGGCGTTGGTGACCGGGGCGGGTGCTACGCCATTGAGCGGCCCGGCTAACCGGTCGTGACCAGCTGCCCAGAGCAGCATACCGACCACGTCGTTAACATGGATCCAAGGCATCCACTGTTTTCCATCGCCAAGCTTACCGCCTGCACCGAGACGAAAGATCGGCACCATTTGCGCAAGAGCGCCGCCGTCTTGCGCCAGCACGATACCGATTCTTAGGCAGACCACTCGGACGCCGTATTCCTGGGCGCGCATCGCCTCTTCTTCCCACGCTCGACAGACCTGAGGTAGAAAGCCCGAGCCCGGCGCTGCCCGCTCATCCAAAATGTCGTCGCCTCGATCGCCGTAGAAACCGACGGCTGACGCCGTGATGAGGACTTTGGGGGGATGTTTACAGTCAGCGATACCTTGGACCAAGTGGCGAGTGCCGAGCACACGACTGTCGTGAATGCGTCTCTTCTTTTCGGCCGTCCACCGCCCCGTTGCGACCGGCTCACCAGCGAGATGAAAGATGACATCACGGCCTTCAAGAGCATCGCTTGGGGCGCGTTGCTGATCGGGTATCCAGACGGCAGAATCGACCGAGTCGAATGTGTGCTCTGCTACTTTAGGACGCCGAGTCAGTATCATGGGGTGATTAAGTTTTTCTGCGAGAAGGCGGCCGATCAGCCCCGTTGCACCTGTAATAACTGCTTTCATAAAACCCACCAAAGAACGCTTTATACTTTTATATACTAAAAAATAGTATAAATCGACCGTGATACTTGATTTCGTTTCCCAAAAGGAACTGCAACCTATGAGCACTTTAATCGCCAATCTCATTAGCCTGTCGGCCGTGGCGGTATTGGTCGCCATAAGCTTGCTCGGTGGTGTTCAGTCCCATCTCATTGCAGGCCAATCGAGCCTGTTGGTCTTGGCGCTATTAGCACTGTTTTTACAATGGCTTGTATTTGTTCCAGCGTGGTTGGGGCGTACTGAGAAGTTTTATGATTTTGTGGGTTCCCTGACTTTTATCCTGGTGGTCCTGCTCGGTCTCGGGGTTGCTGCACAAAGCGGTCAAATCGTGGCGTACGACTTCGTGCTTGCCGGCGTGGTCTGCCTTTGGGCGGTGCGCTTGGGCTCGTTCTTGTTCAAGCGCGTGCATCAAGCGGGCGGAGATAAACGGTTCGATGAGATAAAAGTCTCGTTCCCTCGTTTCTTTATGGCTTGGACTGCTCAGGCTTTATGGGTGGTTGCGACCTTGCTTCCTTCGTTGATCCTCTTGACATCGAAACGACCCCATCGAGCGGATTATTGGATGGTTATCGGGCTGGGCATGTGGGTCTTTGGGTTTGTTATAGAAATGATTGCCGACCGCCAAAAATCGAATTTTCGCGCCCGCAACCCCTCTGGGGACCGCTGGATCGAAGAAGGTTTGTGGGCGCTGTCTCAACACCCTAACTACTTTGGTGAGATCGTGTTGTGGACGGGTATTTTCGTTGCCGGTATTGGCCATTATCAAGGTGCCGAATGGATAGCGGTTGTATCACCGGTTTTCGTTTTTGGGCTGTTGACGAAGGGAAGTGGTATCCCTCTGTTGCAAGAGCGTGGTGAGGCGCGTTGGGGGGATCGAACCGGCTACCGTAGCTATCGAGAAAAAACGAACCTCCTCGTGCCATTACCGCGTTCCTCTTTATTTCGACGGCCGGGGGTTTGATGCGTTGTTTTGTTCTGCTCCTTTTCTGCGTCGGATGTCCCCAAGCGTCTGAGACGCGCCCGTCGGCCTCCGCTAGGCCGTCTAAGGTCGCTGCAGCCGCATCTGCTGATAGGGGAG
>JAPKCE010000463.1 GCA_028823075.1 Myxococcota bacterium | reverse complement strand
GCCCAGCATTTTTCCTCTGAACGCTATTTTGCCGCTGCGCGTGATGCTGCAACTTGAGAACGCCGACCACGCCCGAGCCTGTCGCCGCCTGTTTTCTGCTTATTGGGGCGCCGATCAGAATATTAGTGACCCGACAACCTTGGCCGCTTTGCTCGATGACGAGGGCTTAGACGGTGCGGCTTTGCTTGAAGGCACCCAAGACCCCGAAGTCAAAAAGCGCCTTTTCGCCAACACCGAAGAGGCCCTTAACCGAGGCGCGTGCGGCGCCCCAACCTTCTTCGTTGGCGACTTAATGTTTTGGGGTCAAGATCGGCTCGACATGGTCGAAAAAGCTCTCAACGGCTGGCGTCCAAAACACGGTTAAAATACGAGTAAAACCGAGCTCTACATTTGGGTGAAACCCTTAAGCGCTTTGAAAAGGCTAAGCTTTAAAGCTCTTTTAGGCGGCGCTCCATGGCGCGCATCGGCATCAGTTCGCCGCGTTTAGCGGCCGCTGCGATACCCGCCAAATAGCTCACCTGCGCCCCAGCAACGTTGCCGAGTCGCTGCTGAGCCTGACCGAGTTCCAACCAAGCAGCGGCATAGTCGGGTTTGACCTCAACGGCGCGCTCGAGCAGCCCCACCGCCAGAGCATCCTCGCCCTCGGCGATCTGCGCTTTTCCAAGCCCGAAAAGAGCCACCAAATCTTTGTCGTCGAATTCGAGAACCTCGCGGAACATCCCCATACGCGAGCGGCGCTCGTTCTGTTCATGCTCGGCCAGTTTCGCCTCGCCCACAGCCACTTTTCGAGCTGCCAGATCGGCGCGAAAACTCAGCATAGTCGCTCGCCCTTGCGCCTCTTCAGCCGGGTCGATCAAGCCAGCTTCGGCGTAGAAGCGACTCAAGTTCGTCCAGCCCATTATCGAGTCGGGCTGGTGCTCGACTAGGGTCTTCATCAATTCGGTCGCTTCGTTAAGTTCGCCTCGGCGCTGAAGCGCCAGGCCCAGTAATTCCAAACTATCGAGATGTTCCGGGTTGTGCAGCCGCGCTTTGCGCAGCCAAGCTACAACTCTGGGGTCCTTATCCTCGGCGTCTTCTGTGAAAAACCTCAGCGCTTTATCGTAAGCTTCATCGGCCAACAGGTTGTCCGGCCGATGCGCTACTGGGGGCAGCCACAACAGCTTGACCGGCCAGTCATGAGCATCAATTTGTACAGTAAACCGAGCGTCAGGCCGACGGTTCAGCCGTTTCAAATAGGCGTAACAAAGCCTGCCTCCGAGCGTAGGGGAAGGCACAGACGAGCTAAAAGTTCCTTGTCCTTTACCGGCGATCATCACTTTGCTGCCAGGCGCAGGAGCGGGCATATTGGGCTCGCCCAGCAAGGCCACTAGCGCCACTTTGGGGCTGCCTTTCATGCGCAAACGCTCGACGACCTCTTGCCCTGTAAAGCAGCCTTTTCCAGGCGCAAAAGCGCTCTCCATCCACGGTGTCTCTGGCAGGAGTTGCTGGCTGCTTACTTCTGTCCCGAAAAGGGGCAGGCCCGCTTCTAAACGCAGGACCTGGGCCGCCTCGTCTCCGATTGGCAAAATCTCGCCGCTGGCTTGAGCGAGCAGGTGGTCCGATAATTCTTCGATCTGTTCTTCGTCGCCCACAACCATCACGCCGGCTTCGCCGCTGCGGGTTTGGCGTATCCAAACGAGCCCTTCGTGCAAGGTCCAACTGCGATCAGCCATGGGCAGGCTCGGCGCCTCGCCAAAAGCAACTAACAATTGAGCAACCTCGGGCCCTTGCAACCATAATGCCTGTTGATCTCGGGCCTGCACTTCGACTTCAACATCCTCGGCGAACAAGTAGCGTTGAAAGCGCTCGCAGACGAAATCGAGATCGCTGTCGGCCATGAGTAAGAGCAGCCCTTGCTCGTCCGCTAGGATGTCAAAGACAGCGAGCAGAGCACCACGCGGGTCTAACAGAGCAGCTTGGCGCCCCTCCCCGGTTTCTAAGTCGGTGACGCTTTGACTGCATTGGCCATGCAGCCAAGTTTTGGCATCAGCCCCGCGCAAACGCAGCAAGGCCCAGCCATCCTCGCGCCACAACGAGCCGGATTGGCGCGTCTGGCGCACCTGGTCGGCAACGCCAGCGCTCAAATTCTGTAAACTAAATGGAGAAGGATTCACCGCAGCCGCAAGTGTTGGTGGCGTTCGGGTTGCCAAAAACAAAGCCCTTACCTTCGATTCCGGCGTCGTAATCGAGCTGCACACCCTTTAGGTAGATGCTCGATTTACGATCCAAGAAGAATTGCACGCCATCATGCTCGATCAGACGATCGCCATCTTGAATCGCGTCAAATTCAAGCAGGTAGGACAGGCCGCTGCAGCCGCCTCCCTTAACGCCCAAGCGAACACCCGTAGCGTCATCGTTTTCAGCCGCTAAAAGGCCGCGTAGATGCTCAAGAGCGCGCGGCGTAGCGGTGACCAAGGGTGATGCTTGCATGGGGCTTTTCTCCTCCTTAAAGCTTTTCACGCTCAATGCCCGAGGTCAAGCG
>JAPKCE010000462.1 GCA_028823075.1 Myxococcota bacterium | reverse complement strand
CTCGGTCCCGTTGCCTGGGCTGCAGTTGATCTCTCCGCTCGATGCAGCTGTTGAGTTGGTCGCGGCGCTTAGCGGCAATAAACCGCTGTCGGATCAGCAGACCATGATGCCGATCTCGTTGGTTCCGGGTTCGGCTCAGGAGGTTGCCGTTGATTGGCAGATGGCGGTCGAGCAGCCCTCTGCACCTCTGGATAGGCGGCCGCCAACGGTGGCGCCGATGAATCTGCGCTTTGATCGGGACGAGGTCGAAGACCATGAGATGGTGATCGATGCTGAGGTTTTACCTACTCGCCCCCAATTTCGGTTTTGGCCTTGGTTGCAGGCCGCCGGGCTGGTGGTCGGTCTGGGTGCTCTGCTGGTGTATTTTGTTGGTCACAGCTTTCAAGCGCCAACTCAGATCGCTTTGCCGGCTCGGGTTAAAAGCATGCCGGCCTATCCTGATCGTGGCGCGCGTCCGGATGAAAAGCCGGTCGAGATGAAGGCCGCGGCCGTACCCGCACCGGCGCCAGCTCAGGTCATCGCCAAAGCCGAGCCGACTCCGGTAAAGCAAATGCTCGCCAAAACCGTATCTCCCTTCGATTCGACTCGGTTAAAAGATTGCATACGTCGCCTGGGGAAAAAGGGGAGATTGCGCGTCGCCAAAAAATCCAGGTTACGGGTGAATATGAGACTGGGTGTCATGGGAGACGGCCGCATCGCAGCGGCTTCAGTTACCAAGGTTCGCATCGGTAAACGGCGTTATCGTTCCAAGCGTTTTAACGCCTGCATCGAAGCGCGAGTTGTTGGTCAACAGTTGGACTTACGGCCGGAAAAACAACCGCTTTTTATCCGACGTAACTTTACGATCAAGCCGTAGAAAGACGTTGCGATAGACGCTTGGTTGTTGGATGGGTAAATTATGAACGCTGCGCTTTCCGTTAACTTACCCACAGCAGGCTGCATTAATTGCGGTCCGGTCTTGGTGTATATCGACCAGGTTGAGGGCGGCGACTGGGCGCGCTGTGTTCGCTGTGATCAGATGATTCGGCCCTGGAATGAGCTCAACGCTGTCGTCTCATTGGGCGAACTCCATGGCGTCGGTATGGCTTTGGTCGAAAGCGCCTGCAATTGTGGTTCGGATGGTGGCTGCTCAAGCTGTTCCATGAGCCCTGAAAGCTCCTGCGCTTAAAGTGGTTCAGCCTTGGTTTGAATTACCTGCGGAGCGTATCGCCCGCCGCCCTGCCGCGCGCCGAGATGGTGGGTTGTTACTTCATTGGCATGCAGATGGCGGGTTTTCTGATCGTCGTGTGGTCGATCTACCAAGCTTGTTACGGCCGAATGATCTCCTTGTGGTCAACGATGTTCGCGTGGTTCCGGCTCGGGTGTACGGTAAGCGCCCGGGTGGGGGGCAGGCAGAACTCCTCTTCGTCCAGCCCGAGCCCGCTGCCGAGGACAGGCGCTGGGTCGCTTGGGGAAAACCCGCAAAGCGACTGGTTGGTAGGCGTATCGAAACCGGCGCTGGGGCGCTCATCGTCGACGAACGCACCGCCGATGGCGCTTTGTTGGTGCGTCTCGAGAGCGGCGCCGAGCTAACTCCTTGGCTGGAGGATCACGGCTCGATGCCTCTGCCTCCGTATATGAACCGGCCCGCCGATGCTGCGGATCACAGTGATTATCAAACCGTTTACGCTCGCGCACCCGGCGCCGTCGCGGCGCCTACCGCTGGCTTGCATCTGAGCGAAGCGCTGCTTGAGCAGATCGCTGCTCTGGGCGTTGAGCGTGCCGAAGTCACCTTGCATGTGGGACCCGGGACCTTTCAGCCGATCCGTGTTGAGCATGCTCAGGACCATGAGCTGGTACCGGAGTTTTGCATCGTGCCTGAGGCGACGGCCGAGGCCGTGAAGGCTTGCCGGGCTCGCGGTGGGCGCGTGGTCGCGGTAGGAACGACCGTGGTGCGAAGCCTTGAGCGCGCGGCGCAACTTGGCGGCGGCGAGGTGGTGGCGATGGCGGAGTTTAACGGGCTGTATATCTATCCTGGTGGTTATGAGTTGCAGGTTGTTGATGCGCTTTTAACCAATTTTCACTTGCCAGATTCGTCGTTAATTCAGCTGGTTGCTTCTCTTGCTGGAGAAGAGCGCTGTCGGGCTGGCTATGCTCATGCCCTTGCGGGTCCTTATCGCTTTTACAGTTATGGCGATTCGAACTTTATTGAGTAGGTGGTGGTGCGGGTGCGCGCTGCTCAGACGGCCTCGTTTGCATCTGTGCGCGCTGAATGCTCGGCCGTTAACTCCACGACCGATCATTTCTCGCGGCCCCGACGCTTGTCGGGCGGATAAGCCCGTCAAGCTTCGCGCAGCACTATGCCTGGCAACCCCGTCCCAAGCTCCTTTCGGCAAAGCCGAAAGGATGGGACAGTCTTGCCCCGGGCAGGGCAAGGCAGGGTTCAGGCTAAGAAAGCTGGAAGCGCTCCCACATGCACAGATCTGCACGCGAATGCCTGCGGTTCAGGCTGCCTGCATCTGGCGGCATTGCACACCTTGCTT
>JAPKCE010000461.1 GCA_028823075.1 Myxococcota bacterium | reverse complement strand
GCCTCCAATATTCAACAAGCAGCGCCCTCCCCGCTCCGGCTGGAAGAAAAGACGGTCGGGCACCGGCACCAAGGGGGCGCCTTGCCCACCCAGCGCCACATCCGCGCTACGCAGATTCCAAAGCACCGGCAGGCCGAGCCGGGCAGCGAGAACGTTACCGTCCCCGAGTTGCCACGTGGCGCGCGGGGGGTCGTGGAAAATCGTTTGCCCATGGCTAACGATCAAATCGCAGGACTGCCCATCCAAAAATTGGAGAACCTGGTCGGCGCACCAATGCATCAAATCAAAACTCAAGACGCCGAGCTCGGGAGTGCGGCCATCGGAGGCAGCCAACAAACGATCTCGCAGCGGCGTCGGAAAACGGTGCTCGTCTCCGCGAATCAGCCGCCATTCGCCATCGCCAGGACCAAAGTGCAACAAGGCCAAGTCGAGCCCATCACAGCTTGTCCCGCTCATTAGACCCAAAATCGTCGCCTCGCGAACCGGCTGCAAGCGAATCAAAGTGTACTCCTTACAAAAGCAGACAACAGGTCTAGCCCGCGGGGCGATGCTATCGACTCCGGATGAAACTGGAAGCCCCCAGCGCGAGCCTGCGTATCTCGAAAGGCCATAATCACACCATCTTGACTGCGGGCGCTGACTTGTAAGCGCTGCGGAAGGGTCGCCGGGTCGATGCACAGGCTGTGATAGCGGGTGGCTTGAATCGGTGAGCTAAGCCCATGAAACAAGCCTTCGCCGTCGTGCTCAACGCTCTCGATCCGACCGTGAAAGGGACGCGGAGCGCAGCGAATTAGCGCTCCATGGTGTAGAGCGATTGCCTGCATGCCCAAGCAGATTCCGAGCATCGGGAAGCGGTCGTAAAATCGAGCTAGCGCGCCCATCAGCAGACCAGCACCTTCGGGCCTTCCCGGCCCCGGACCGAGCACCAGGCCGCTGAAACGGGCCGGGTCAAGCTCGAGCAGATCAGGGTCGTCATTGGCACGTAATTCGACCTCAGCGCCGGCGCTCCACAGACCTTGCACAATGTTGAACGTGAAGCTGTCATAGTTATCGACGAGGAGAATCATTAGCTCTGACCGGCCGTGCGTCCCAAGGCGCCTGCCATCTGGCGGCGAAGTCCATCGCTGCTTCGCCCCGAATTGAACGACAGCCCGAAGAAGGGCGTGGCGCTGACCTCACCAGGGCGGATCACCCCCGAATAGCCTCCATAGGTGGTCAGGCCCCAGCACCGGCAAGAGCTTGTATAGCCGGCCTCGAGGCGAATAGAATTGAGACTCCAACTGACCGGGCGCAAGGCTGCGGTCGTCGCTAAATCCCAGCGTGCATTACGCCATTTAGCCGTACCCCAAACAAGGGAATAAACACCCTCCCCGTCCAAACTCTCGGCGTAGGGCTGTTGATTGAACGACAACCAAGGGTCGGGATCGATGGTCAGATCACGGCCGATATGGCGCCGTAGATAACCGATGCTCCCCTGGCGCCCACCCGGCTTCGGCTTCCATGAAAAACTCGTGCTCAGCACCACGGGCTCCTGGTCGAGTGAGTCCATCAGCAGGTGCCCATAAAGCGACCAGAACTTTCGCTTCCACGTACCGGTCCAAGACAGCAGCGCCGCACGCAGTTCACTATCTCCATCTAAGCGACGCAACGCTAACAGCTCATAATCGTGAACAAAGCCAGCCTGACGAGCCTCAAAGCCAAGCGCCAGCACTTCGCCGTTGACACCCATTATCGTTGCTGGCGCCGTATCGCTCTGACCGTCGAGCCGTTGCGCTCGTAGGCTCAAGCGAGGGCGCAGGCGTGTTCCTCGTCCGTTGTCGAGAAGCGTATATAACTCGATGCGCGCGGCGGTTCGAGACAGTAACGTTGGATAGCTGCCGTTAGGGATGAACAGCGATCGCAGGCCGAGCGCTGTGCTCAGGCCAAGATACGGCGCCCAGCGGCCGCCCCCGTGAACAATGGTGTCGAACATAGGTACGGCGACCGTACTGCCCCACATCGACATCGGTGCCAGACCCAACTCCGTGCTGGCCGAGCCCCAGGGAAAATAACGCTGCCCCAGCGCAGCTAGGGAAAGGCTGGCGTCATTTTGAGCCCCCTGACCGCCATTTGCCAAGCGTCCCGACCAAGACTGAAAACGTAAGGCTAGCGAATCCGAGCCCAACCGCAGCCGATGATGAGCATCGAACACCCGCCAAGTGCGCGCCGAGGCATCGGCGCTCAAAGCAGAAACCACGGTACCATCGCTTGGCAGCAACCCGGAATGCAGCCATTCAATCCCTGGCTTGAGCATAGAAAACCGCAAGGCTAATATCTTCTGATCATCGACCAAGCCAAGGCCGTGCAAAGTCTCTACACTGGCGTGCAGGTTCACAGATGCGTTAGGGCGCATGCGCAGCTCTGCCAAACTCCACAAACCGCGCGTCTCGATCCACCCCGGCTCCAAACTCAAGTCCCACCACCGGGAAGGCGCCCAAAACACGGGGGCTCTCACGCGTAGGCCGTCACGGGCGTCGTAGTAGAG
>JAPKCE010000460.1 GCA_028823075.1 Myxococcota bacterium | reverse complement strand
TTAGCTTGTTTCCCCTTACTTAATTTGTCTTTTTTGGCGGTAGCAGCCGAATGATTTTGCGCGGTAGCACCCAAACGCTTTGGCGGCGGTTTAGGTACAGCGGCGCGACACCTTTTGCCTTTAATCCCCCACCTCTTACGGAGTTTTTTAGCGCGGCCGAGCATATCGCCGTCGCCATAATCGCAGATTAGAGTTTGTAGGGTAGACGCCGCCCGGCGCTTAGCCCCGCGCAGCCGTCGCAAACGCGCCATCAATAACAATGAGTCGTCAGCATAGCGCCGTGACCCCGCATGAGCGACGACGCTTTTGAGCACCTCGATGCTGCGCGCCGCTAAACGCGAGTTCCCTACCCTGAGCGCTTCAAAGCCCAACAGACTGCCGCGGATAAAGCGCGCCTTGAAAGCCGCTTTATCGTCGCCCTTGCTCGCTTTCTTGAGACGCCTCAGATGAACGAGGAGTTCAGCGCAAAGCGGCTTGGCCTGGCATCGAGTTTGTGCGGCAAAACCCGGATCACGCGCTAAAGCCGCTGATGAGTTCATCAGCAGCGTTAGTATTAGGGCAGCAATCGGAAAACTGCGTGGCACGGGACTCGCTTAGTGCTTAATTCCAGAACCGGAATCCCGGCCTTGGTTCCACTTGATCCATTCGCCGTCAACTCCAGCGAGGGCATCTTTCATATCGAAACTTGCAACTTCGCTCTTCTTGCCGTCGGCAGCGATGGCCATGGTCTGATGTTTACCCACCATCTGTTCCCACTGTTTCTTGCTAATCTCTCGCAAGCCTAGGCTCACCTCTTTACGCGAGCCAAAAGCGATGGGGGCTTTGTTGGTGCGTCGGTGGGCAGATTTGGTTTTCGAGCGCTTCCTGAGCGCTTGCACCCAAGGACTATTGTCCACCGCCACCGAGCCACCGAATACCGACACCTTGGTGCCGCCATCTTTGCTGCGCGCCAGGCTAAAGATAGTACCGCGCACACCGGCGACAGCGTTATCACTACGCAGGTCAAAAGCGTTTTTTCCGCCTACGAACTTATTGACGTTTGCCCAGGCTCGCCCGGCTTTGACCACCGCCGAAACCTTTTTGTTGCCGCCTTTACCCGAGAAGAAGGCTTCGTGCAGTTCTAGGGTGGTCTCAGCACCAAGCCGCACGATACTGCGATCGACGAACTTCAACTCGACTCGGCTCCCGTCGCCGGTTTTGATGACATCACCGCGGAAGAACTTGCGGTTACGCTTAAGCTTTTTCCACGGCCCTTTCGCCGATGAGGCGCGCAGGACGTTGCCTCTATAAAAGGTAACTTTTCCGGCTACCGGAGCCTTGGCGGCTTGCGCCTCGTTCCAGTCAAACCCCACACCAACCGCGACAGCGGCCGTGGCGAGTACTGCAATGGCTAATCTTGCTTGCATCGCTCCCCCTCTCGGCTCGCTTAGCGACCCAGGCTAGCCTTGATGGTTTCGCCATCAACGCCGGTGATTTCAACCTTTTTACGCTTATCAACTTTAAGGCCGTCCAGACTGTTGGCAAAGTTTTCAGCGCCGGTTTTCACCTCGACATCGAAAACTGCCACGCCCTTTTTGAGCGAGCGGCGATTGACCGCTGTGACCCCTCGCATATCGCTCATTTTGGCCTGTAAAGCTTTGGCACTGCGGAACTTCACGCCCGAGACGGTGACGACGATACGGGTGGCACCGCTGACGTCCTTTTGCCACTTGGCGACGATCTGTTTGATGAGGTCAGCAGCAGCAGCTTCGCCAACTTTGCGCAGCAATTTGGGGCCCACCGCATCATGATAGGCTGCAGGAGCCTTTTGGGGATAATTAACGCTGCTCATACCGATAATTTCACCGGTCTGAACGTTAACCGCACGGATCGAAGAGCTGGCTCGAGCCACGTTACTCTTAAGCACTGCCAACCGCGAAACCTGCATGACCGCACGCCCGTAAATAACAACCTCAGCGCCGGACAAAGAGCCAATTTTCTTAGCGATACCATCGCCAACATCGCCCTTACGGTAGATCTGACTGATCGACAGCTTACCGCTAAGCACATCGGGATCGATGATCAGGAAACCCGCGTTGCGAAGCCCTGCGATCAAGCCGGATTCGGCAGCTTGCATATTAATCGTGCCACCCTGACCGGTAGTCATCGCCGTCGTCCCAAGAATAGCCTCGGGAACGACCACGAACACCCGCGGCATGCCTTTGCGTTTAAGCAAGGCGCTGATGGCGTCAACATCACCAGAAAGGTCGCCGGTTTTGACCGCCGCCTTAATAACCACTTTATAAATACCGTTTTCGGCACCCGAGGAGCTAATGGTGTAATTTTGAATATAGCCCGTGGACTTGCTCAAAATACGGTCCGAAATGATCTGGTAATTTTCCATCACCGTCTCGGCCGAAATCATGGTGCCAACGGCTGATTCTACCGCTTTGCGCTGGGCGTCTTCCAAAGCGCGGTCGCGTGCGGCCGGCTCATCGCCATTCTTAACCATCGCCTGACCTTCGGCGCTGACCGAAGTCACACCACCAGCGAAAGCGGGCA
>JAPKCE010000459.1 GCA_028823075.1 Myxococcota bacterium | reverse complement strand
CAATGCCGGGGCATTATCGAGTTGAGCTGAGACGATGTAGGCGCTCGCTCTATCGCTAAAAGACACAGCGGTTTTACTGCCGCTTATGGCATAGCCCTCGGCTGTTTTTTGCGCCGTGCATCGAGGGGCGCAAAGGCCTCCGCCCCCGGGCTCATGCAGCGCTAGGCTGATTATTTTTTCGCCGCTGGCGAGTTGTCGTAACCACCTCGTTTTTTGGTCAGTGCTTCCATGGGCCTGCAGTAGAGGGGCCGCGAGAACAATACTTTCGAGCAAAGGGATCGGGGCCGCATGCCTTGCTGCTTGACGTAACAACAACAACAACTCGACCAGACCCATGTCGCTGCCGCCGAATTCAGCGGCAGTCGCCAAAGCCAAAAGCTCGGTTCTCGCAAGTTCTCGCCAACACTTTTCAGAGAAGTGCTGCTCGAAGTCAGCGTCGCTCAACTGTGTAGAAAACAACTCTTCGCCGAGTTCTTGCACCATCGTTTGGTTCTCGGACCAGGTGAAATCCATTTATGAACTCCTCGGCTGGCCAAGGCCCGCCATCGCTATAAGGTCACGCTGCACTTCGTTGCAGCCCCCCCCAAAGGTGAGCACCAAACTCATACGGTAAAAGCGTTCGAGACGCCCCTTGATCGCGGCGCCTGCCGATCCTGGGCGGAGCATTCCAGCGGCGCCCAATATTTCGGCCATCAAACGGCTCCCTTCGACATAGAGTTCCGAGCCATAAACTTTGATCGCCGACGCTTCGGCCATGCCCAAGGTCTCGTTCTCAATGGCCCAAGCCTGTTTGGCGTTGAGCAGAGTCAGAGCGTCGAGCTTGACCTGTAGCAAAGCTAAGTTGCGGCGCACGAAAGCCTGGTCGAGCAGTGAATTCCCGGCGCCATCGATCTGACTCGCCGCAAAGTCACGAGTCTCCTCCCAGATTCGCCGCAGCGGCCCGACGGCGCAAAGAGCAACTCGTTCGTGGTTGAGTTGACTCGTGATCAGGCGCCAACCGGCACCCTCCTCCCCCACGCGATTGCTCATCGGCACGCGCACATTTTCAAAGTATACCGCCGAGATGTGGTTATCGCCCACCCCAGGAATAGGGGTCATCGAAATCCCCGGGCTTTTTGCATCGACGATCAACATCGATATGCCCTTATGTTTGCGCACTTCTGTGTTGGTGCGCACGGCCAACCAGAAATAATCAGCATGATCAGCAAGCGAACAAAAAATCTTCTGCCCGTTGACCAGATAATGATCGCCTTGAGGTTCCGCACGGGTCTGTAAACTTGCCAAATCCGTGCCGGCGCTGGGCTCTGTATAGCCGATAGAGAAATGACATTTACCGGCCAAGATACGCGGCGGGTAAAATGCCTTTTGTTCGTCGCTACCAAATTTAATCAAAGTGGGACCGACGGTGCTCAAAGTTAGAATTGGCACTGGAAAACCGCTGCGTTGCGCCTCGTCGAAAAATATAAACTGCTCGATCGGGCCAGCCGCTTTACCGCCGAAGGCTTTGGGCCAGCCAATGCCCAACCAGGAATCTTTGCCAAGTTGTTGCATCGCTTGGCTATAAAGCGGGCCGCCACCTTCGTGGGCATGCAACTCGGCCTGTAATTCGGGGCTCATTAGCTTTTCGAAATAGTCGCGCAAGCAGCGCTGAAGCGCTTGCTGTTCATCGGTAAAATCTAAGTACATCGTGGCCCTCTAACTGCTCAGGTATGAAGCAAAACGCGAGGCTTTTAAGAGCACAAAAGTTGCACTGGCTGTCGCGGTTAAAATCGAGCCGTGATGGCAAGTTGCCTCGATAAAAACTCGGCTGCCGACACGTTTGGTTTCGTGGGCTCGAAGCTTTAGGTCAGCGTGAGCTGGGGTGGGCGAATGGTACTTCACCGCCAACTCGGCGGTGACGCAAGGATGGCCCTTCATGATCAACACGAAGCCCATAACCTGGTCAAAAATGGCAGCTACCGCGCCGCCGTGAACCCAGCCCGGAGCACCGACGTAGGCGTTACCCAGACAAACCGAAGCCCGGGCAAACTGGCCGTCTTGTTCGAGCTTGGCCAACGGAGAGATAGGGTTACAATTACCGGTAAGCCAAGCGCGGTCGGCATAGATTTCCGGGCTCTCAAAGTAGGCTCCGCTATCAAAATCTTCTTTGAAACTGCTGCTTCCCTGGGACTCGATCAACGCCAAGGCCTGCTCCACCCGTTGCGCCGCTTCTGTCAACTCAGCTGCACCGGCCCGGGCGCCGATGGTGAAATTATTGAGCCGGCGCAAGGCTTTGGCCAAGCTCCTTTTGGCGCGCCAGGCAGGATCGGTAGGGTCTTCAACAAGATCCCATGAACGGCGAATAAAGGCGCCCGTTTTATCGTGTTCGTCGGCGGAGTCGTTCATGCTTGGGCTCGTTTCAATGCAAGCTTTTTGGCGCCAGTATAGTCGGGCTTACCGGTCGGGTGACGAGGGACCTCAGCCACCACAAAAACTTTTTTCGGTACTTTATAAGCAGCTAAATGTTGGCGACAATGAGCGATGAGGGCGGCTTCATCGAGC
>JAPKCE010000458.1 GCA_028823075.1 Myxococcota bacterium | reverse complement strand
AGTCTTCGCCGTCGCCGTCGATGGCGCGCAGGGCGCCGAGGATATGGACGAGGGAGTCGGGATAGTTTCGCGGTTCGGTGGTGACTGTGCCTATAGAGAAGTTGCGCGAGGCATAACCGTTGGTCACCTTCACGCAATAAGCGGTGTTTCGACGCACCTGGGCGGCACTATAAGTGACGGTTTTGCTGACTTCATTCCAGCCCACTACGGTGCGAACGACGCGCGTGCCGCTACAGTTTGAGGTGGCGAAAAGGTCCATGAAAGAGGCGGCGGCGGGATTGGCGTTAAAACGCGCCGTGGCGCGGATCGATGGCCCGTACTGATCGATGCTGGAGGTCACCGAAGCAATGGCTGTAACAAGATTAACCGCGCGAGATACGTTGACGTTACCGCCGTCGGTGGCCGTGACCTTGACGCAGTACGAGGTGCCGCGTTTGAGCACGTTCCAGTTTGCTCGGTTCGCCCAAGTGAAGCTGAAACGAGTGTTTGCAGCCAAGTTCTGGGTAGCGACTCGGCTGCCGCCGGAGCAGGCTGTCTGTCCCTCCGGAATAGTACTGTTTTCAAAGAGCTCCGCCCGGGCTGTGGCGCTCTCACTTAGTTCCCAGGTAGCGCGAATAGCCGGTGTGCTGTTCTCGGAGACCGTGACAGCGACGTTGCGCACACTAGCGCCCATACCAAAGTTAATGAGTTGGAGACGCTCAGCAGCGGTTAGATTGGCCATCACCTCGTCAGGCAGAGTTACCACCCGGCGCGCCTCGTTGAAGCTGGAATCGCGGTTACGGTCTTGGATGTTGAAAAACATAAAGGTCTTGGTTTGGTTGGCCGCAATACGCACGCCGTTCCAGTTGAAAGACAAATTATCACCACTGCGCGAAACGGAGCTGGGCTGTAGACCCGTGCCGTTACCGAAAACGAAGGCCAGCGACGGGTCGCCGCCGCCATTTGAATAATCATCGGTGGCTACCCAATGATCGGTCGTTTCAAAGTTGGTGTCGCCATCGGAGGAGTTGGTGGTGACCGTGCTGCCGTCCGAACCTAAGTTGCCGTAGACGCGGAAATTGAGATTTTGGGTCGAACCGCAGTGGTTGCGAATATTCCAGATCATGCGCCCATAATTGCGTGAATTAATATTTCCGCTGCTAGGAACCCATAAGCGGCTTTGCACCCCAAAACAACCGAAACGCGGATTGTTTGATGAGCGGATACCTCGGTTAGAGAATTCAAAATATTTATAAGGGGACGAGCTCGGCCGAAAGGTCGAGCCATTGATCGACGCATAGGCGAAGCCGTCGTAAGCATCTCGCGTGCCATCCTGCAGGTACCACCGATAAGAGTATAAGTCATAAAGGTGACGGTCCTGATCGTAGATGCGAGCCGTAAAATGGCTCGCATCGGCACGCGGCGTAGCCATGCCGACTCCGGCAACGGCAACCGCGATAAGTAACATTCGGGAAAGTAGTCGCATGAGGACCTCCGGTTTTTTCGATAACGTAGTACTGTACTGCAAAAAGTGAGCCAGGATAGGAATGGTCTACAGCGCAGGTTATCAATGCCTTAGCGTATGTTGAGTGTGGGGTCTAGCCCCATAGGCGCACAATTTGCTCTATACGACCGACAAAAGATGTCTGCTGTTCGGCTTGTCCTGCCGCGGTGTACGAGGCAGTTTGCCACCTTAGGAGCTGCTGATGCGTCAAATGTTAATACTGTGTCTGTTTGTCGGTGGCTGCCCAGGCGACATAAACGGGCCCGATACTGGGTTCGACGCTTCTGCGGTCAGCGATTCAGGGCATCCCAGTGACGCGGGAGTGGGGTCGAGTGACGTTGGGGTTTGGGACCTCGGACCTGTTGCGGATGCAGGAGAGTTTGTTGACGCCGGACCTCAGCGTTGCGGCGATGCTCGTTTGCGCCCCGACCGCCACCCAACCGACAGTGATTACGAAGAATGTGATGACGGCAACGCGCTAAACGACGATGCATGTACCAATTCTTGCCGCTATCGAGTCATTCAGATGGTGACCTTGAACCGTTCCACCTGCGCCCTAATGGGCAACCGCCGGGTGTATTGTCGCGGTTTCAATGGTGATCGCAGTTTGGGACTTGGTGATAACCAGCGAGCTCGTTTTATCGATGGCTGGCGTCGTCCGAAGGGGTTGGCTACCGATGTGGTGCAACTCGAATCCGGGCGTGAGTGGCTGTGTGCTCGCCATCAAGATGGTCGCGTTTCTTGCTGGGGCTTGGCGGGTTTCGGGCGTTCGGGAAGCGACGAGTCGGTTCTGTACCAACCTCAAGAGATCACAGCGGTCAGCGGCGCAACCGACATTGCTGTCGGAACTCATGCAGCCTGCTATCTCAACGCTCAGGGCGAGGTGCACTGTTGGGGGCGCAATCGTTACGGAGAACTGGGTGATAACAGCAAAGAGACTCGCTTTACGCCCGTACGCGTTCAAGGGCTAGGTGCTGTGGTCGCCATGGATATTGAACAGTACTCCGCTTGCGCTGTGACTCAAACGGGTGAGGTTTGGTGTTGGGGTAGCGCCGGGAGTTGGCGTT